>JBDSQP010000001.1:0-11966 GCA_039929755.1 Aeromicrobium sp.
CGCAGCGGCACGTTCCAGGCTGTCGCCGAGTGTGCCGGTTCCCCAACGCGCTGCCATCTCGTGCCAGGCCGCGACCACACCGGGGACTGTCACGGTGAGTGCACCCTCAACTGGCATTTGGTCTGTCTCGTGCGACAGAAGGTCGCGGGACATCGCGGCAGCTGAGCGCCCGATGCCAAGCACTGTTTCGACTGACCCGTCGGGGTGGCCGATCAATGCGATCAGGTCACCCCCGGCGGAACATTGGTTCGGGTAAACCACCGTCAGCAATGTTGCCGCGGCCAGAGCTCCATCGACCGCGTTGCCACCCGCAGCGAGAACCGCTTCAGCGGCGGCGGTGGCGTCGCTGTGTGGTGAAGCTGCCGCCCAGGGCAGGGGGATGTCTCGTTCGATGCTCACTGCGTTCCTTCGGTTCGGTCATGATTCGGCGAATCCGCTGATCGGTTGAAGGTGACGGAATCGTCCTGGACGATCAGCTCCAGGATCTCCTCGAGATGCGTTGACATTTCTGCCTTGGCCGCCGCGCTGTCGCGCGCTTCGACGGCATAGAGGATCAGGCGGTGTGCCGCGAGGGATCGTCGGATCCGTCGATCGGTCTGGAGAACCGTCTGACGTGAAGGCGACATCCACTCATTGGTCACAGTGAGCAATTGCTCCAGCATGGGGTTCTGTGTCATGCGTGCCAAGCACGTGTGAAAAGCAATATCGAGCGAGATGTACCGCTCGGGCGCTACCCCGTCTCGCGTCTCTCGGACGGCTGTCTCGACTAGATCCCTGAGCTCGGCGATCTGGGCAGAATTCGCACGTTGTGCCGCTCGCTCCGCGATGGGAGGTTCGACGACCGCGCGCAAGTCCATCACCTCGCGTATTGCGCGGGCATTCGGAGTCAGATCACCGAGGAGACTTGCCGCGAACGAGGAATGTGGTGCTTCGACGATGACGGTTCCACGGCCACGACGCCTGTCGACCATTCCGCGCAATTCCAACTCACGGAGCGCTTCACGGATCGTCGCACGTGATACGTGCAGATACTCACTCAGCTCTCGCTCGGGTGGGAGGCGCGTCCCTGGAGCCAGCGCGCCAGTTTGGATCAGTCCGAGCAATCGAGCGCTGATGTCCTGTGGTGCCGAGTGTGGCGCGGGGGTGAGGCCTGCCCAGTCGATCATGCGGTTCCTTCGTAATTGGTCTGACTTATTTGTTTCACTCGCCTCTTCATTGTGTGGATTCCGTCGTACCAAGTCAACCCGTCTTTGAAATCCAGGGGAAATATGAATGAAATCAGTGAAACCGTTGACATGGCGCCGACGCCTGCGTAGCGTCCTACTGGTCAGACCAATCACGACGAAAACAGGTGGCGTAGATGTCTAGGACCGCGAAAAAAATAGCGCGTGCAGCACTTTCTCTCGGAACGGCCGGCACACTCTTGCTGCTCGGAGCATGCGGGGGTGGGTCCAGCGAATCGGCCGGCGGAGGGGCAAAGCTCATCAAATCCGGAACGCTGACGTACTGCGCCGACATCAGTGCTCCGCCGCTCACCTACTTCGACAAGAATCAGAAAGCTGTTGGGACCGAGATTGAGCTGGGCGATGCCATCGCGAAAGCTGCTGGTCTGAAGAGCGTCTGGAAGAACGTCGCGTTCAACGGGATCATCCCTGCGCTTCAGTCCCGTCAGTGCGACGTGATCATGAGTCAGCTCTACATCAAGCCCGAGCGGAAAAAGATCGTCGACTTCGTGCCCTACATGTATGCAGGAAACACTGTGTTGGTGAAGCACGGGAACCCCGACGGGATCGCGGGCCTGGGCGACCTGTGCGGACGGAAGGTCGCTGCACAGACCGGCACGACCATCGTCGACCTCTTGGCCGATGCGGGCAAAAAGTGTGCCGCGGCGGGCAAAGACCCGATCCGTGTGTCCAAGTTCGGTCGCGACAGCGAAGCCCAGCAGCAACTGAAGCTTGGTCTTGTCGACGCCTACGGAACAACTGTCGAAATTGCTGGCTATGCCATCAAGCTTCAGCCGAACACATTCGAGAATGTGGGTGAACCGTTCGGCAAAATCCAGACCGGGCTGGCCACTTTGAAAGACAACAAGGCACTGCACGTCAAGCTGACCAAGGCCCTGAGCCAGGTGCGCGGCGACGGCGACTATGACTCGATCTTGAAGAAGTGGGAACTCGCAGGCGACGCGCTGCCCGCCAGTTGACCATTCTGACGAACCACAACCGACAGGAACGCACGACGACATGTACGCAATCGCGGAGTTAGCTCAGGCCGATCCGGTGTTCGACTGGTCATTCTTCGCGAACTCGGTGTTTCACCCGTCAGGAGAGTTCCTCACTGGGCTGTGGCGAACGGTGTACATCTCGGTCGTAGCGCAGGCGGCAGGCGTGGTCGCCGGCATGTTCATCGCGCTAGCGCGCCGCAGTCGTATTCGCGCACTGAGGCGGCTCGGTGCGACGTACGTGTGGATCATCCGGGGCACACCACTCCTGGTTCAACTCGTCATCGTCTACAACGGACTGGCCGCAACTGGTATTTATCGCTTCAAGGACATCTCCGTCGGGTCATTCACCCTGATGGGAGTGATTCAAGCAGCGATACTGACGTTGGCCATGAACGAAAGCGCCTACATGGCCGAAATCATCAGGGCGGCGCTTGACGCGATTGACGTGGGTCAGGCCGAGGCCGCAAAGGCACTGGGCATGTCTCCGGCGGTTGCGATGCGGTGGGTCATGCTTCCCCAGGCGGCCAAGATCGTTGTGCCCCCGCTGGGCAACGAGTTCAACCTCATGATGAAGTCCACCTCCCTGCTCAGCGTGATCGGGGTGCAAGAAATGTTCCTGACTGCTCAATCGATCAATTCAGCAACCTTCAAGACATTCGAGATATTCATGGCAGCAGCTGTCTACTACTTGTTGCTCACCACGATTTGGGCGTTCATACAGTCCGCGATCGAGCGCAAGTTTGAGGGTCCAGGATCCTCCGGAACATCTACCAGCGCACGTACCCGCTTGCTCGGTGGAGCGTCGCGATTGGGCTTTGGAGGAGCGCGCTGATGACATCAGACCGCGCCACCTCGACACCCGAAGTCAATGTCGTTCTTGAAGCTCACGACGTCGTCAAGAGCTTCGGTGACCTGAAGGTGCTCGACGGAGTTTCCATGGACGTCCATCGCAAAGAAGTTGTGGTGATGATTGGACCGTCGGGATCCGGCAAGACAACATTCCTTCGATGCCTGAACCACCTAGAGGCCATCGACTCGGGATCCGTCCGGGTGTTGGGGCAATCCGTCGGATACAAGGACGGACCTGTCGGGTTGAAGGAGGAGAACCCTCGAGCAGTAGCGAAACGGCGACAGAAGATCGGGTTCGTCTTCCAGCGGTTCAACCTCTTCCCGCACCTGTCGGCGATCGAGAACGTCGCGCTTGCCCCTGTGCGGGTCCTCGGCATGAGCAAGGACGAGGCCAGGGAAGATGCGCGCCGGCTCCTCGCCCGTGTTGGTCTCGCCGACAAGGAGTCGAACAGGCCAGCCACGCTCTCAGGTGGCCAGCAGCAACGCGTCGCTATTGCCCGTGCGCTGGCCATGCGACCGGCATTGATGTTGTTCGACGAGCCGACCAGCGCTCTCGATCCCGAAATGGTGGGGGAGGTTGTCGGCGTGATGGGCGAACTCGCGCAAGACGGCATGACCATGGTGGTGGTGACTCACGAGATGGGGTTCGCGCGAAACGCCGCCGATCGACTGGTCATGTTCGACAACGGTCGCATCCTCGAAGAGGGTCCGCCCGAGCGCATGTTCACTGATGCCCAACATGACCGGACGCGTTCATTCCTTTCAATTCTCGGCGCCAGCAACAACGCCGACTAACTGTTCTCGCGGAAGGAGCTTCGCAAACCCATGAGCAACGAAAGTGTGAAAACGATGAATCATTCGGACGCAGACTACGACCATCTCCAGAAGGTAGGCAGGTGCCACCTGAGGGCTCACGTCTCACGCCACGGAGCGTACGACGACTCGCACGACACCACGATCGTCACGAGAGTGCGATGGTTCTCAATCCGCTGACGGGTGCTGCGCTGGTGCGCCAGTTCGACCTCAGCGGACGAACCGCCGTGGTGACAGGAGTCGGCGGACCCCGCGGAATCGGCTTCGCCATTGCCACGATATTGGGTGCAATGGGTGCCTCGTTGGTGGTTTCAGCCAGCAGCGACCGTGTTCGTCAGCGAGCTCTGGAGCTCCCGACCGGCACCCTGCCCGTCGTCGGTGACCTGACGCAGCCCGAGACCTCCTACGCGCTCATCGATGCAGCGCTGTCGCGATTTGGCAACGTCGACATCGTCGTCAACTGCGCCGGCATGACGTCGATCTCGCACCCCGGCGTGGAAGCCGGCCGGGTGGAAGACCTCTCCTTCGACACCTGGCGGGCCAGCCTGTCCCGAAACCTCGATTCGGCCTTCCTCCTAGCAAAGGCCGCACTACCCGCCCTCATCTCCAGCGGGTCTGGGCGACTTGTGATGGTCTCCAGCCTGACCGGACCGTTGATGGGCATTCGGGGGGAAGTCGCTTACGGAGCGGCCAAGGCTGGAGTCGTGGGTCTGGTCCGAGGTCTTGCCGTTGACGCTGCGAGCGCTGGAGTGACGGTCAACGCCGTGGCCCCCGGCTGGATTGACACCGACTCGCAGACCGCCGAAGAGCACGCACAGGGCCTCCGCACCCCGATCGGTCGCAGCGGCACAGCCGACGAAGTTGCCGGGCTCGTCGCCTACCTGTGCACTCCCTCCTCTTCCTACGTGACGGGGCAGTGCTTTGTCGTCGACGGCGGCAACTCGATCGCCGAGGAGCGCGCGTGACAAACCGTCCGCAACCCACTCATCTGTCCGACCACCCTGAGGAACCCTGATGTCGCACCCCTTCAACTTCTTTGATCAAGCGGCATTGCCAGCGCCAGACATCACGACGACTCAGGCCGAGCAGCTCGTGCGCGAGAAGTTCGGCATCGACGGTGTCGCAAGCGAGCTGGGAAGCCAGCAGGACGCCAACTTCCACATCCTCTCCTCGTCAGGGACCTTCGTGCTCAAGGTCGCCAACCCTGCGTTCACTGCCGACGACCTCGACGCGCAGGATCGCGCGGCTGCACACGTTGCAAACTGCCAGCCCGACATCTTGGTGCCGACATCCATCGTCGGGATCGACGGTGCGACGATCCAGTCAGTCGTGGTCAAGGGGCAGTCGACCGTCGCGCGGCTGGTGACGTATGTCGACGGTGACGTCCTGAGCGTGAGCCACTACCTTGCCCCGACAATCGTGGCTTCGCTGGGCGACCTCGTCGGGCGTACGTCCCGGGCTCTCGCGAGCTTCGACGGTGCAGTCCCTCCGCGCGAACTCCAGTGGGACCTGCGCAACGCCCGTGAGGTCGTGGACCGGCTCGCAGAATTCGTGACCGTCCAGGGCGGAGGCGCCGCTGCTCGAGTCGCCGCCAGTGCGGCAACGGCGGCACTGGCCCCCTTCGTAGAGCGACTCCCGACGCAGCCGGTCCACGGTGACCTCACCGATGACAACGTCATCGCGACAATCGATGACGACGGTCGTCGTCGACCGGTGGGTGTCATCGACTTCGGCGACCTCATGGAGAGTTGGTCTGTCGCCGAGCTCGCGGTCACGCTGTCGTCCCTGCTGCCCTATGGTGACGGCAACCCCGCCATCGTCATACCCGCGATCCGCGCCTTCGACCGGGTTCGTCCACTCTCCGACGACGAGCTCGGTGCGCTGTGGCCCCTCGTCGTACTCCGTGCCGCGTCCCTGATGGTGAGTGGTCAGCACCAGGCGAGCATCGACTCGGCCAATCAATACGCATCGAAGAATCTCGATTGGGAATGGCAGATCTTCGCTGCAGCAACCTCGACACCACTCGAGGTCATGACTGAGCTCGTCCGCACTGCGGTACGCACGCCATCACCCCGAGCCACCGCTGAGGGGCAGGCCATCGTCGCCGACCTCGCCACATCGGCGTTGGACGTGTCGGCGACCAGTCCTGCTCTGGACGACGGTGCCTTTCTCGACCCGGGTGCGGAGTCACGCGCCGCGGCGCTGGCCCTGGCCGGCGGCGTCGATGTCGTCTACATCCCGTTTCTGCAAGCCAGGCTGACCCGTGCGCAGCTCAACGCCTTCAACATCCCGGAGACGGTGGCTCTCGGCGTGGAGCTGTTCGTGAACGACGCTATACAGGTCCGGGCACCGTGGGCCGGGACGCTGGAGCGGCAGGACGATGGTTTGGTGCTCCGCGCGGCCGATCGGACGCTGTGGCTGTCGGGGCCGGTCAGCGACGTGGCACCCGGTGTCGTAGCCGCAGGTGACGTCATCGGCCTGCTCAACGGCGAGAACAGCCCCACCTCGCTGAGGCTGCAGGTGTGCACCCTCGAAGCGCGTCCGCCATTCTTCGTACCGGCACCGCTCGCGGACGCGTGGGCACATGTCAGTCCGGATCCGACGCCGCTGATCGACCCCGGTCACACAGGTGCCCGACAGGAAGCGGGCTCGCGCACCCTGCTGTCGCGACGCGACTCGTCATTTGCGACGGTGCAGGAGCATTACTTCGGTGAGCCGCCGCAGATCGAGCGAGGGTGGAAACAACATCTCTTCGATGTCGACGGACGCGCCTATCTCGACATGCTCAACAACGTGTCGATCCTGGGGCACGGCCATCCAAGACTGGCCGATGCCATCGGGCGACAATGGCGGCTGCTCAACACGAACTCGCGCTTCCACTACAACGCCGTCGTCGAGTTCTCCGAGCGCTTGTGCGCGCTCCTGCCCGAACACCTCGACACGGTGTTTCTGGTCAACAGCGGATCGGAAGCCGATGACCTCGCATTGCGACTCGCGTGGGCCAACACGGGACGGCGGGAGATCCTGACCGTCCAGGAGGCTTATCACGGTTGGACCGACGCGACGGACTCGATCTCGACCTCGGTGGCAGACAACCCCAACGCCCTCGATACGCGCCCATCGTGGTCCCACTCGGTCGCCGCGCCCAACACCTTTCGGGGCAAATACCGCGGTACGGAGGCACACCGCTATGCCGAGGACGCCGTGGCGTACGTGCAAGAGATGGTTGCCGCGGGCACGCCACCGGCGGCCTTTCTGTGTGAGCCCTACTACGGCAATGCCGGCGGCATGGCGCTCCCAGACGGATATCTTGCCGCGGTATACGAGGCTGTGCGTCAAGCGGGCGGACTGTGCATTGCCGATGAAGTGCAGGTTGGGTACGGCCGGCTCGGTGAGCACTTCTGGGGCTTTGAACAACAAGAAGTTGTGCCGGACGTCGTGACCGTCGCGAAGGCGATGGGCAACGGTCATCCGCTCGGCGCGGTCATCACGACAAAGGAGATCGCTGCCGGCTACCGCAGCCAGGGCTATTTCTTCTCATCCGCTGGGGGCAGTCCCGTAAGCAGTGTCGCCGGCCTTACGGTCCTTGACGTGCTCCGCGATGAGAATCTGCAAGAGAACGCGCGTTTCGTGGGTGGGCACCTGCGCCAGCGGCTGCTTGAACTCGCTGACCGGCACGAAATCATTGGCGCCGTTCACGGCATGGGTCTTTACGTAGGTGTCGAGATGGTGCGCGATCGTGTGACGCTCGAACCCGCTCCGGCCGAGACCTCGGCAATCTGCGATCGCATGCGTGAGCTCGGCGTCATCATGCAACCGACGTCCGACCGCCAGTGTGTCCTCAAGATCAAGCCGCCCCTGGGCATCGGTATCGCCGACGCTGACTTCTTCGCTGACACCCTCGACCGAGTCCTGACCGAGGGCTGGTAGGTCACGACCCCTAATCGGGCGGGCACCGAATCGTTGAGCAGCCCCGACCGCCTCGCGTGAGTCGTGCCAATTGTTGTGACTAGGCACCCACACATACGACTACGGTCTGCCACCCGGCGAGCGCGAGGCGCTTGAGGTCCACGATCGCCGCGACATTCTTCACGATGCGTTCGTGACGCGATGGGCGGTAACGACGTGCAAAGTGCCTGCGACAAACTACTGGAGATGGAAAAGCCTTGGCGACGTCCTCGCCAGGATCCGTGATGTGCGCGGCACCTCCGCAGATGTGCCTGGCGCCCACGTTCTCACCTCTCGAACACGTACACAGAGACCGAGAAGGACCATCTGGAAGGCAGCGAGTTCTGATGGTGATGATGTCAACCCCGCCTGAAGGCTCCGTGCCACGCACGACGTGACTCTCGTTAGAGCCTGATGGTCGTGAGCAGCAAGGCCGCGGTTTCCATCCGCCGGAACAGCGCTGACACGAGGGCTACGACGTTGCGCATACTGCAGAAATGACCAGTGCGCCGATCATGGCCGAAAGTCCGAGCCTTACTCGGAACGGTAAAGAAGAAGGGACGAATCGTGTGCCTTCGAGGCGGACCGACGCACGAAGTCTAGGCATCTCAATCACCGACCGCGGGCGTGAGGTGCTGATGCGCGCTACAGCGAAATATTGGTTTGCTCTGTGACTCCAAGACAGTCATTAAGGCATGCAAACAACCCCAATTCATGATCAACATAACTACAGATGTAAAAGATTCCGCGCTTTTCCGTAACCAAGACGGACGTCGGCGCGTTGAGTATTGAGACGCACATCATCCAAACCTGGAGAAGGGCAAAATCGTGGCCACCACCGAACGGCAATGGATTGCCCCCCCGAATGAGTTGACATGAGTACCGAAGTCGTGTCACGTGCATCGGCCGTTGAGCAGATTCGGCTCGACGCGTTGAGGTCAAATCCTTTCGACAAACTAGGCCGTTCCTTCAAAGCTCTGGGACAGTTCTACGCGTTCTGCCTGGAGGCCTTGCGGCTCATGTTTACGCGCGGGGTGGTCTTCGAGGAGTTCGTCACTCAGGCCTGGTTCATCTCCAGCGTGACAATAATGCCAGCCATCCTGGTGGCGATTCCGTTTTGCGTGATCATTGTCTTCGAAGTCAATCAGCTGCTCATCCAAATCGGTGCAGTCGACCTAGCCGGTGCAGGTGCGGCAGTAGCCGTCATACGCGAAATCGGTCCGATCGTCAGCGTCCTTGTCGTTGCAGGCGCTGGGGCTACAGCCTTGTGCGCTGATCTGGGTTCTCGCACGATCCGCGAAGAGATCGACGCCATGATCACCCTTGGAATTAACCCGATCCACAGACTGGTCGTCCCCAAAGTCGTCGCTTCGACCCTTATCGCCGTTGCCCTCAACGGATTGGTCTCTATCGTCGGCTTGGTTGGCGGCTACTACGTCTCGGTAGTGCTACAGGGCGCAACGCCAGGACTCTTCGTCGACAGCCTCACACTGCTCATAGGCACGCCAGATTTCCTGGCGGCAACGGTCAAAGCGGCCGTGTTCGGGTTGCTCGCGGGGCTAGCCGGCTGCTACCTCGGACTCAACGCCAAGGGCGGCCCCAAAGGCGTCGGTGACGCCGTCAACCAGACCGTCGTCCTCGCATTCATGATGCTCTTTGCAGCCAACACGATCATCACGTCAATTTTCCTGCGACTCAAAGGCTCAGGCTAATGTCACTCGCAGAACCCAAATCCGACTCAGGACGCAAGGCCGCCGACCTCCTGAGCTATCCGGTTCGCATAGTAGCCGATCTCGGTCGACAACTTGCGTTCTACGGCAAGGCCTACAGCTATGCACCCGTCGTTGTACGCAAATACCGCAAAGAGATCTTCCGGTTGCTGGCAGAGGTGAGCCTTGGCACCGGAGCGCTCGCCGCAGTGGGTGGCACGGTGATGGTGGTGGTGTTTATAGCGGTCGCGGTCGGAATCGAGGTCGGACTTGAGGCTTACACGACATTCGGAAACATCGGCGTCGGAGCGCTGTCGGGCTTCTTCTCGGCCTACTTCAACACCCGCGAGGCGGCCCCAATCATGGCGAGCATCGCGCTTACCGCGACAGTCGGCGCCGGCTTCACTGCGCAGATCGGCGCAATGCGGGTAAGCGAGGAGATCGACGCGCTCGATGTGATGGCAGTCCCGTCCGTGCCCTACCTGGTCACGACTCGCATCATCGCAGGGTTGATCGCCGTGGTTCCGCTGTTTGCGGTCGGTGTGGTCGCGATGTTCTTTTCCACTCGCGCATTGGTAACGCTTGGGTTTGGCCAGGCAGAAGGAACGTATGGCCACTATTTTTCCACGTTCCTCGTCCCGGGAGACTTCCTGCTCGCCATGCTGAAAGTGGTATTGACTGCGCTCGTCGTGATGTCCGTCTGCTGCTACTACGGCTATAACACGACCGGAGGCCCGGCAGGCGTGGGTCGCGCGGTCGGTCAGGCAGTACGCACATCATTGATCGCCATCATGGTCGTCGACCTAGCCTTCGGACTCGCCTTTTGGGGCGGCCCGTCGGTTCACATCTCGGGGTGAACGGCATGCACCCATCTCGACATTTCCTGTCTGGAATCTTGTTTATCGTGATTTTCGGGTTGGTTATCGCCGCGACCCTCGGGTCGTACCAAGGTAAGTTCAGGTCGACAGTCCCCATTACCGTGGCGACCGACCGCGCCGGCTTAACGATGAGTCCCGGGGCGGTGGTCAAGTTGCGGGGTGTGGAGATCGGCCGGGTCGATGGAGTTCACGCCGCAGAGACCGGTGCCGAGGTGGACCTCGCGATCGACAAGTCGAAGATCAGCTGGATTTCCAAGGACTCTACGGCGCAGATTGTTCCACCGACTGCTTTCGGTGCAAAATATGTGCAAATCTCATCCTCGTCCAGCAAGGGCCAGGACACCATTGCGTCAGGTGCGGTAATCCGTGCGACAAGCGTGACGGTCGAGGTCAACGAGGCGTTCAGCAACTTGGCCGAAGTATTGAAGGCTGCACAACCTGACAAGGTCAACAACGCGATCACAGCCCTGTCCTCAACACTCGACGGTCGCGGCGAGAAACTCGGCGGGCTCGTGACTCAGCTGAATACCTATCTGGAGACTCTTAACTCCAGTTTGCCAAAGCTCAACAGCGATCTCGACCAGGCTGACGGCGTCGTTGGGACCTACGAGAAATTGACGCCGAACTTGATCGATCTGACCCGCAATGTCACCAAGACCTCCGACACGCTCGTAAGTCGTCAGAAATCGTTGGATAAGGCGCTCAAGAGTGCCGACACTTTCTCTGCGACGGCTGCGCAATTCGTCAAGACCATCGGAAAGCCGCTGACCAATCTCCTCCAAGTCCTCGACCCGGTCACCTCGATGCTCTCGCGATACGCCAGCGTCCTGCCATGCACACTGTCGGGCACTGTCTACAACGGCCAACTAGCTTCCCAGGTAGTCGGCGGCAAATTTCCTGGCATCAACACCTACACAAAACTCAAGCCAAGCGACGACCCCTACACCGCGCCCAACGATCTGCCGAAAATGGGATTCGACCGCGGACCTGACTGTTTCGGAATGCCCCGCATCACTCAAGCCGACGCAAACAAACCGAACCCCAACTTCGGGACAGGAGCCAATCCGTATGGGGGCGGACCGAAGAGCCCCACCGAGGGCCTCGCGACGACGTTCTTCGGTGCGCTGGCAGGTCTGGTGAATCTCGGATGATAGTGCCGCGGATGTTTAGGGTCCGACGCCGCCATCGGGCCGACCTGATCAAGCTCGGAATCTTCATGGTGGTGTCCGTGATACTCGGCGGCTACCTGCTCGTGATCACGAGCAACCACCAAGCAGGTTCCACCGCCGATTACTCAGCTGTGTTCGCCAACGTCTCCGGACTCGAAAGCGGTGATCAGGTGCGTGTGGCCAGCGTCGGCGTCGGGAAAGTCAAGTCGGTTGACGTGCAACCCGACAGCAAGGTCCTCGTGAAGTTTTCCCTGGACAAGTCGATCACCCTCACGACGGCAACAACGGCGACTGTCCGATACAAGAATCTGATCGGTGACCGGTACCTCTCCATCGATCAACCGGCGGGCTTTGAAACTGCGGCAAAACTGCTGCC
>JBDSQP010000002.1:0-2876 GCA_039929755.1 Aeromicrobium sp.
GTTCCTCGGCGAGGGCAAGCCGCTGACCAGTGAGCCACTGCAAGGGAGTGGTGCCGGTCTCATCACGAAATCGGCGCGCGAAGGTGCGTGAAGACATGTGGGCTTCCGTCGCAAGCCGTTCGATGGACAACGGCTCATCGAGGCGTTCGCTCGCCCACTGGAGCAGCGGCGCCAGCGTGTCGGCCTCGGTCTGGCCGAGCGGAGTGCGTACGTATTGCAACTGGCCGCCGTCGCGATGGGGCGGAACAACCATTCGGCGCGCAGCCGCCGCTGCGACTCGCGAACCGAATTCTTTGCGCATCAAGTGCAGCGAGGCGTCAATGCCACCGGCCGCGCCCGCACCGGTGAGGATGTTGCCGTCATGCACATAGAGGACGTCGGCGTTGACGTTGGCCTCTGGGAAAGCCTCCGCGAGCAGGGCGCCGTAGCGCCAATGCGTCGTGCACGAGCGACCGTCGAGAAGTCCGGCCTCACCCAGCGTGAAGACGGCCGTGCAATGAGCCGAGATGTGGACGCCACGCCGTGAAGCCTCTTGCAGTGCAACTATGACCTCCGGCGACGGCTCGCGAAAGTCCCGTTTAGGCGCGACGCAAACCAGGTCGGCGTCCTTGACGGCTTCGAGTCCATGTTCGACGAAGAGGTCGAATCCCGAAGCGCCTTTGACCCGTCCGGGTCTCGGAGTGCAGACGACGAAATCGAAAACCGGGTTGTCGTCCTCCGGGTGATACGGCTCAGCCCAGACTTCACAAATGGATCCGAGCCCAAAGGGCTCCGCGCCGTCCTGCACAATTACTGCAACTTTTTTCATGACCCAGCCTTCATTCGCGAAGCCTAGAACAAACTTGGCAGCAAATCAATGCACTATGGCTTTTCTGCCACTGTTGGCGGTATCTAATAGGTAGCACAATTACCGCCATGATCACTTTATTGATAGTCGCCGTGGTACTCATCGCGATCATCTCCGCTGTCGCCGCCATCCTGCCCCAAGACGGTTATGGTCACCGTCCCGCTCCCCGGAGCCACTTGGACGCGTTCCCCACCCACCAGCGTGCACTTTGAACGGCGATCCACTGCAAACAAGGAATGAGCCCCAGTCCGGTTGGACTGGGGCTCATCGCTTGTGCAGCGCAATATATAGCGGTGCTGATGCTTCAGGCAGTCGTTACTCGCCGCCGGTGAGCTTCTCGCGAAGCGCCTGCAGCGCCTCGTCGGAGGCAAGCGAGCCCTCAACCTCAGCGGCAGGTGCGTCGCCTTCGGAGGAGTAGTTGCTCGAGTCGCCCGCTTCGACGTGTGCCTTCTCGGCATCCACGATCTGCTGCTTGTGCGCTTCCCAGCGCTCGTGTGCTTCGGCGTACTGCTTCTCCCACGTGGCGCGGGCTTCATCGAAGCCTTCGTGCCATTCGCCGGTTTCAGGATCGAACCCGTCGGGGTAGATGTAGTTGCCATCGGCGTCGTACGAAGACGTCATGCCGTACAGCGTCGGGTCGAAGTCATCGCCAGTGGCGACTTCGGTGACGTTGGCCTGCTTGAGCGAGAGCGAGATGCGTCGACGTTCGAGATCGATGTCGATGATCTTGACCATGACGCTGTCGCCGATCTGGACGACCTGCTCCGGGATCTCCACGTGACGCTCAGCGAGCTCGGAGATGTGAACGAGGCCTTCGATGCCCTCCTCGACGCGAACGAATGCGCCGAACGGAACGAGCTTGGTGACCTTGCCCGGAACGATCTGGCCGATCTGGTGTGTGCGAGCGAAGTGCTGCCACGGATCTTCCTGCGTTGCCTTGAGGCTCAAGGAGACGCGTTCGCGATCCATGTCGACGTCGAGAACCTCGACAGTGACTTCGTCGCCAACCTGAACGACTTCGTTCGGGTGGTCGATGTGCTTCCAGGACAACTCCGAAACGTGGACAAGTCCGTCGACGCCGCCGAGATCCACGAACGCACCGAAGTTGACGATCGAGGAGATGACGCCCTTGCGGACCTGGCCCTTTTGGAGCTCGGTGAGGAAGTTCTGGCGAACTGCCGACTGAGTCTGTTCGAGCCACGCACGACGCGAAAGGACCACGTTGTTGCGGTTCTTGTCGAGTTCGATGATCTTGGCTTCGATCTTCTGTCCGATGTACGGATCGAGATCGCGCACGCGACGCATTTCGACGAGCGACGCGGGCAGGAATCCGCGGAGACCGATGTCCATGATCAGGCCGCCCTTGACGACCTCAATGACAGTTCCCTCGACAACTCCATCTTCGGCCTTGATCTTTTCGATGTCTCCCCAGGCGCGTTCATACTGCGCGCGCTTCTTGGAGAGGATCAGGCGGCCTTCTTTGTCTTCCTTCTGAAGAACGAGCGCCTCAACGACATCTCCAACGGAGACGACTTCGCTGGGGTCAACATCATGCTTGATGGACAGCTCGCGCGAAGGGATAACACCTTCGGTCTTGTAGCCGATGTCGAGCAGGACTTCGTCCCGATCGACTTTGACGATGGTGCCTTCGACAATGTCACCGTCATTAAAGTATTTGATGGTCTTATCAATAGCGGCGAGGAAGTCTTCTTCACTGCCGATGTCGTTGACCGCAACCTGCGGTGGCGCAGATGGAGTTGCGACTGTCATAGAGGAGTTGCTCCGATGGGTGGATGGAATTGTGCGGGCACGCCGAAAGCCATTGGATCGCGAATTGCCGAGTTTTCGCCCGACAGGGCACGAGCATGAGCCTGCTCCGTATGAGGTCACACAAGCCAACAACGCGTCTCCAAGCGTACGCGAACTACCTTTCCCACATCAATCTGGGTACCCCTGTCAGGACAGGGGTGAAAGAAACGCTTCGAGCGCATCGGCATACATCTGGATGTCGCGCGCGCCCATCATTTCC
>JBDSQP010000003.1:0-2494 GCA_039929755.1 Aeromicrobium sp.
CGGGTTGCCGGTGCGGGAATACTCGTAGCCCCCGCGCATACCGCCGACGCCGTCCTGCGCGTAGGTCGAAGTGGCGTAGATGGGCACATTGACTGCGCCGGTCTGGGGGTCGGGTTCGAAGCCGGCATGGACCGCATGGGTCGCGAAGCCCTGCCATTCGACAGCGTCGGACTTGCTGCGTTCGGTGCTCATACGTGTGCTCCCAGGAGATCGTGACGAGTGAGGACGCCGACAGGCTTGCCGTCCTCGATGACCATGACGGCGTCGCTCTCGCTGAGGGCCTTCATCGCGACGCTCAGTTCCTCGCCGGCGCCTAGGAGGGGCAGGGGCTCGCTCATGTGCTTGGACACCGGATCGGTGAGCAAGGCACGGCCTTCGAACACGGCGCTGAGGAGTTCGCGCTCGCTCACGCTGCCGGCAACCTCGCCGATGACGACTGGCGGTTCGGCGCCCACGACGGGCATCTGCGAGACGCTGTATTCGCGCAGGATCTCGATCGCATCGCGAATCGTCTCTGAGGGATGCGTATGCACGAGGTCGGGCAGTTCTCCGGACTTGCTGCGCAGCACGTCGCCGACTGTCATCACGTGCGGCTTGCCGTCGAGAGGGGCACGCAGGAAGCCATAGGACGACATCCACGTGTCGTTGAAAACCTTGGACAGATATCCGCGACCGCCGTCGGGGAGAAGCACGACCACAACTGACTCGGGATCGCGTTCGGCGACCTCGAGCGCTGCGACAACGGCCATACCACAGGAGCCTCCGACGAGCAGGCCTTCCTCGCGGGCCAGTCGGCGGGTCATGTCGAATGAATCCGCATCCGTCACAGCGATGATTTCGTCCGGAATCGATGGGTCATATGCGGCCGGCCAGAAGTCTTCGCCAACACCTTCGACGAGGTATGGGCGGCCGGTGCCTCCGGAATAGACGGACCCTTCGGGGTCGACGCCGATGACCTTGACCTTGCCGCCGGAAACCTCTTTGAGGTAGCGGCCAGTGCCGGTGATCGTTCCGCCGGTGCCGACGCCCGCCACGAAATGGGTGACTGTGCCGTCGGTGTCAGCCCAGATCTCGGGGCCGGTTGTTTCGTAGTGGCTTTCGGGTCCTGCCGGGTTCGAGTATTGGTCGGGCTTCCAGGCTCCGGGCGTGTCGCGCACGAGGCGGTCCGACACGTTGTAGTAACTGTCTGGATGCTCAGGGGGTACGGCAGTCGGGCATACTACGACGTCGGCGCCGTAGGCCTTCATCGTGTTGCGCTTGTCTTCGCTGACCTTGTCGGGGCAGACGAAGATGCAGTTGTAGCCGCGCTGCTGCGCAACGATCGCCAGGCCCACACCGGTGTTGCCGGAGGTGGGTTCGACGATGGTTCCACCAGGCTTGAGCGCGCCCGATGCCTCCGCGGCGTCGATCATTTTGACGGCGATACGGTCCTTGGCGCTGCCGCCTGGATTGAAGTATTCGACCTTGGCTGCCACGAGACCCGATCCGGGCGTGACGACACTGTTGAGCTTGACCAGCGGGGTGTTGCCGATGAGCTCAACGACACTGTTTGCAATACGCATATCGCCATTGTGTCACTCGGTTTCCCCAAGGTATTTCGGGTTCGAATGTCGACTGCTGAGATCGCTGTCGGCTAATTGCCGGTGAGAACAGGTGTTGCTTCCTTGACCTCGAGATCACCGGTTGGGCCGCTCGCGGTCAAGGTCTGGCTGAGCGTCTGCCAGCCTGCGCCATCGACTCGGTAGCGAACTCGATAGGTGACATCCACGCTTGGGCTAACTCGCTTCGAGGGCTTTTGGTAGCGGTATGTCACGTCCTTCGACGGATACGGGTTGCCGGGCTTTGTAGTCGTATGAGCGGTCCCGTCTCCGTGACGCCAGGTGTAGCGAGTCGGCGACGCGACGAGGTCAATCGTGTAGCCGAGAAGCGTGATCGTTCGCTGAAAGAGTTGAGGCCTGGCGTAGAAGATCGTGTCGAGATTGACGAGTGTGGCGGTGCCCGGCTGGATGTTGATCTTCAGTCTCGGCATCCCAATCTTGCGAGTCGCCCTCAGGATTTGCCCCGGCGTCAGCTCCCCGGGCTTCCTGGGAGGCGCAATAGCCGGCTGCCCAAAGCACTGTGTCGTCCCGTCGGGAAGATCGACGCAAGGAACTCCACCCCATGCGTTTCGCTCGATTGGTTTTGGTCCGGAGACGGGAGTGTTCTGGAGACCTGGCACAGGAGGCACTCCGGCGACGGCCTCTAACAAGAGATCGCTGTCCTTCTTTCGAGGAGTGACGGTCGGCTGCGGAGGTGGGGTCGTGGTCGGCTCCGTTCGAAGGGTGAAGGGGTATTCGTCGGCTTGCGCAATCTGGGTTCCGAACACAAGGAGCACAAGGGTCAGCGTTGCATTGGCGACACTCCTCATGCGCTGCCTGGCCGCCGCTTGAATGTGTAGATTTTCCAGCCTCCCGAAGCTCGTATAGGAAGGAAGACAAGTCCGGTTCGCTCGGGC
>JBDSQP010000004.1:0-7109 GCA_039929755.1 Aeromicrobium sp.
GGCACCTGGACGGGGTCCCTCGATAGAACCAAACTCGATCGCGTTCTCTCTGGCGAAGACCCCTTCAATGAGTTGACAATGGTTGATGACGACGAGGAGCCAGCTGCGTCTCATGAGTTGGAGCCCGTAACAGTCTGATAGTCAGAATGTGCTCCCGCGGTGCAGCCGCGGGGGCACATTTCTGTTCGCTACCCTCTACGCATGGCTTCTGACCGGCGGAACCGCGTTGCGGCAATAGATTGCGGTACCAACTCGATCAGACTGCTGATCACCGACATTTCCGGTGGCTCCAAGATCGACATCGTCCGTGAAATGCGGATCGTTCGCCTGGGCCAGGATGTCGACAAGACCGGTCACCTTGCCGATGAGGCCATTGCCCGAACTTTGACGGCCACGCGGGAGTACGCCTCCCTGATCGCGATGCTGGGCGCCGATCGGATCAGGTTCTGCGCCACCTCCGCGGCGCGCGATGCCGACAACGCCGAAGAGTTTTCCGATGCAGTCGAGGGCATCATCGGCATCCGCCCCGAAGTTCTGACCGGCGAAGAGGAAGCTCACGCTTCGTTCCTTGGGGCCGCCGGAGATCTGCCGGTTACCCGGACGTTGGTTGCCGACATCGGCGGCGGATCCACCGAACTCATTGTGGGCATCGGCGACGTCGTGGAATGGTCCGTCTCACTCGATATCGGTTCAGTACGTATGACCGAGCGATTCCTCCACTCGGATCCGCCGACCGTCTCCGAAGCTTCCGATTGCATGGCCTTCGTGGACTCGGTCCTCGACAAGGCCGTCGTCGGCCTCTCTCCGATCGAGACCTTTGTCGGTGTCGCCGGCACGATCACCACTGTCGCCGCGCATACCCTCGACCTTCCGTCGTACGACTCGACGGCGACACACCTTGCCAACCTCGCGTTGAGCAACGTCAGCAACGCGTGCATTTCTCTCACCCGTATGTCGGTCGCGGATCGTCGGGCGTTGCCTTACATGCACACGGGGCGTGCCGATGTCATTGGCGGGGGAGCACTGATACTCGACCGACTGATCGAGAAACTTCCACTCAATACGTCGTCGATGCTCGTGAGCGAACACGACATTCTCGACGGCATCGCCTGGTCCCTCGCGGGTCAGTAGGCTGAGAGCTACGCTCCTGTAGCCCAATCGGCAGAGGCAGTCGGCTTAAAACCGACACAGTGTGGGTTCGAGTCCCACCGGGAGCACGCCGTACACATGGCACCCTTCGGGCGCACATGCCGCCCCGGGGCACGAGCCGATGTTTCCCAGACAGGAGCACCAATCATGACGAGCGCCACTGACGGACCGGCATACCAAGTCGTGAACCCCGCGTCCGGCGAAGTCGTAGAGAGGTTCGAGACGTTCACCGATGCCGCGATCGACGACGCTGTCTCGGAAGCAGACCGGGCCTATCAGTCGTGGAAGGACGTCCCGATCGAGGAGCGCGCCGAGATCGTCAAGCGGATCGGCGCACTGTTTTCGGAGCGGGCGGACGACCTCGCCGCCATCGCCTCTGAAGAGATGGGCAAGCCGCTCTCCGAGGGCATCGGTGAAGCCAAATTCTGCAAAGCCATCTTCAAATACTTCGCGACCGAGGGCCCGACGTTGGCGGCCGACCAGCCGATCAAGACGTTCTCGGGTGGATCCGCTGTCGTTCAGAAACTGCCGATCGGCCCGTTGCTGGGGATCATGCCGTGGAACTTCCCCTTTTATCAGGTGGCACGCTTTGCCGCGCCGAACCTGATGCTGGGCAACACGATCATCCTCAAGCACGCGGAGTCTGTCCCAAAGTCAGCCTTGGCCATCCAGCAGATCATGGACGATGCAGGCCTTCCCGCAGGCGCGTATGTCAACGTCTTCGCCTCGCATCCGCAGATCGAGCGGATCATCGGCGACTCGCGCTTGCAAGGCGTTTCGCTCACCGGATCCGAACGGGCCGGCACGATCGTGGCGTCGATCGCGGGCAAGAACCTGAAGAAATGCGTGCTTGAGCTCGGTGGCTCCGACCCCTATGTGATTCTCGACACCAATGACCTCGACGAGTCGGCGAACACGGCCTGGGACACCCGGATGTACAACACCGGTCAAGCCTGCAACTCAAACAAACGCATGATCGTCATGAACGACATCTTCGACAGCTTCGTCACCAAGCTCACTGAGCGGGCGACCGGCCTCCGGCCCGGCAACCCGCTCGAGGAAGCCGAAGGCACCTTCGCTCCCATGTCCTCGCGGGCCGCCGCAGAAGGATTGGCAGCCCAGGTCGCTGATGCGGTCAGCAAAGGTGCAAAGCTCCATGCCGGAGGGAAACTCAGTGACGCGCCCGCTGCGTTCTACTCACCCACAGTTTTGACCGGGGTGACCGAGCAGATGCGCGCATTCCGGGAGGAGTTGTTCGGCCCCGTTGCAGTCGTCTATTCGGTCGGCAGCGACGAGGAAGCACTGGCGCTCGCGAACGACACGGCATACGGACTCGGCGGTGCGGTGTTCAGCACCGACTCTGAGCGTGCCAAGCGGATCGCCGATCGTCTCGACGTCGGCATGTCGAACGTCAACTCGCCCGCCGGAGAGGGTGCCGAAATCCCGTTCGGCGGCGTCAAGCGCTCGGGGTTCGGCCGCGAGCTCGGCCCGCTGGGCATGGACGAGTTCGTCAACAAGCGAATGTTCTACGTAGCGGACTGACCACTCTAGGCAGAGTTCTGAAGAAAGGGGCCGTATGACCGACGCAGTGATCTTCGACCTGGACGGGACGCTGTGCGATGTGTCGACCACCCGTCACTTCGTCGAGGGCGACGAACGCGACTTCGAGGCATTCCACTCAGCATCTATGGAGTGCCCACCGCATGACGAGGTTGTCCGGGCCGCAGCAGCTGAGCGTGACACCGGCCGCGCGATCCTCATCGTCACCGCCCGCTCGTCCAAGTGGCGCGATTACACGATCAAATGGCTCGACCAGCACGGCATCGCCTACGACCGCCTCTACATGCGGATCGAGGCCGATTTCCGCGCCGACTACGTCATCAAGAAGGACATCCTCGAAAACATCAAGGCCGACGGCTTCGAGCCGATCCACGCCTGGGACGACAAGCCCAAAGTGATCGCCCTCTGGCGCGAGAACGGCATCGCGGTCACCGAAGTCCCGCAGTAGGCCGTCCTGCCTCAATCGCCGAGATTTGTGCGAATTTCGTCCGTTTAAGCGCCAGAAGTGGGCGAAAAGTGAACAAGTCTCGGGGCTTCGGATTCACAAAGCTATGCGCTCGGCGGTTTCATCTCGAGTGTCGACTGCTGACGGTTGAGCTCTTGTGCGATGGCGTATTCGACTTCGTTGTCGACGGTCGCGAGGGTCTGGTTCAGTTGCTCCGGCATGGTACGTCCTTGGGGTGCAGAGACTTGGGGTGCAGAGTCAGTGGCTCTCAGGCGAGGCGGCGCTTGAGTTCCTCGTTGATCGCCGGAACGATTTCGTGCAAGTCGCCGACAACCGCATAGTGCGCCTTGGTGACCATGGGTGCATCCGCGTCCGTGTTGATCGCAAGGATCGTCTTCGCGCTCTGGCAACCGGCCCAGTGCTGGATGGCGCCGCTGATACCGCAGGCGACATAGAGATCCGGTGAGATCCGGCTTCCCGTCTGTCCAACCTGCTCGTGGTGCGGGCGCCAACCAAGACTTGTGACAACGCGTGAGACGCCGAGGGCGCCGTCGAGTATGTCGGTCAGCTCGAGCAGATCCCCGAAACCATCGGCGCTGCCGGCTCCGCGACCTGCCCCGATGACGACGCGTGCACTGGTGAGTGCGCCCGTGCCGCCGGCTTCGACCGCCTCGGTACGGACGACTCGCGTCAGGAGATCCGCGTCAGTCAGAAGCGGTTGGAACGTACGAACCTCGGTGTTGGTGGATGCGGCAGCGGGTTCTGAATCGACCGCGTGGCCGGCAACGCTGAAAGCCGCGACGTCCCCGTCGAGGAGCATCTCCTCGAAGACGCCACCGCCCATGACCTGGCGTGAAACCGTCAGCGGATCCAGGGCGTCGACCGCGATGACGTTGGCCGCCATGAGGATGTCGAGGCGCGCAGCAACATGGGCGAGGACTTCGTTGCCGCGTGGGGTGCCGGAGGCGATGACGAGGCACGCTGAACCGGATGAGGCGACGTCAACGACCGAGGCGGCCCAGACTGCGGCACCGTACGAGTTCAGGCGTTCGTCATCGGCGTGATGCAAAACCGTCACAGCTTGCTCGCCGAGGTGTCCCAGGACGATCGGGCGCTGCTCGTCGGAGAGGGGGCCGACAACGACCGCCTCCAGGTCGCCGTATCCGATTCGCTTTCCGAGCGTTCGCGCAAAGGTCAGCGCTTCGCGCGACATGAGGGTCACTCCCTCGGCGTCTGTTTCGATGAGGACGAGAATCATTTGGCCACCACTCCGATCTTGAACAACATGTCGACGACAGCACTAGCTGCCTCGGGACCCTTGCCGAGTATTTCGACGGAACTCGGCTGCTCCGGTGGCGACTTGAGCTTGACCCGATGAGTCTTCGGAACGACGTCGGTATGGACGACCTCGATCTCGGTCTTTTTGGCCTTCATACGTCCGACGATGGACGGGTAGCGGGGTGAGACTCCGCCTTCGGCGATCGCAATGACGGCAGGCGTCGGCAACTCGAAGATCTCGGTGCCGTCGGGACCCGCCCCGCTCGCGCTTATGACGGAACCTTCGACCGCGACGTTGGAGATCTCGGTGAGGACCGGGCGCCCAAGGGCGTAAGCGAGCCGGACGCCGACCTGGAAGTCGCCGGTGTCGGCGGCATCGTTGCCGACGAGTACGAGATCGGCGACCGACGGTTCGGAGGCCACGAACTGCGCGATGGCGGCTGCCACACCGGCCGGACCGAATTGCCCCGAGTCCGCCTCGATATGGACGGCGCGTGTGCAGCCGACCGCGATCGCGTCGCGAAGCTGTTGCACGGCGTCGCCCGGTCCAAGGGTCAGCACGGTTGCTGTGCCGCCAGTCGCTTCCGCGATCTGGATCGCGATCTCGACGGCGGCCTCTTCGTGGGCGCTGACCGTGTAGCCGACATGGCGCGCGTCCACGGTCATTCCGTCCTCGGAGAGCAGGACTTGGCTCGATGTTTCGGGCACCCTCTTGATGCACACAAGAACATTGGTCATGGGAATCAGCCTCGGATGCGATCGTTGTCGGGGTCGAACAGTGCGCTGGCGTCGGCCGACCCGACGGTGACGGGATAGCGCTCTTCCATGTAGTCGACGGCGAGCTTGGTTCCGACGACGGCCTGTTCAGGTGGCAAGTAGGCCATCAACAGGTGCTTGCCCAGGGAGGGAGCTGAGCCTGCCGAAGTGACGTAGGAGCGGTGGCCGTGACCATCGATCAACGGCTCGCCATCGCGGGTGACAACAGGTTCGCCGCCGAGCATGTAGCGCTTCGTTCCGTTGGCAGACGTATGGTCGTCGACTGTCAGCGTGCACATGACTGTGGCCGGATCTTCCGAACGCTGCTTGACGTAGGCCTCGCGTCCGATGAAGTCGGCTTCCTTGACCTTCGGGCGCTGCATGCCGGCTTCGACGATGGAGCGTTCACTGTCCAACTCGGCACCGTATGCGCGGTAGCCCTTCTCCAGGCGACCGGTGGTTCCGTAGACACCGATGCCCGCCGGGACCAGACCGTGTGGTGATCCGGCTCCGCGGATGAGGTTCCACAACGCCGCGCCGCTTTCCATCGGGACATACAGTTCCCAGCCGAGTTCGCCGACGTAGGAGATGCGTGAGGCGAGGACGTCGAGCGAACCCAGCTCGAGCGACTGGCAGGTGCCGAACTTGAAGGCATCGTGGCTGATGTCGTTCTCGGTGATTGTGCCGAGGATGTCGCGAGCCTTGGGGCCCCACAGGCCGATCGTGGTGAATGCCGAGGTCTGGTCGACAACGTATGCCGAACCGTCTGCCGGCATGTGATCGCTGAACCACTTGCGATCCAGGTTGCCGTGGGCTCCGCCGGTGACCACACGGAAGTGGTTGTCCGATAGGCGCATGATCGTGAGGTCAGCGCGATAGCCGCCACGGCTGTCGAGGATCGGCGTGTAGACGACCCGCCCGTTCGGGACGTTCATCTGGCCGACCGCCAGGCGCTGCACCGCGTCGAAGGCACCCTTGCCCATGACGTCGAAGATCGAGAATGCGGTCAGGTCGACGATGGCTGCGCGTTCACGCATTGCGAGGTGTTCGGCGTTGATGATCGGCGACCACCAGCGCGAATCCCATTCGTTTTCGCGTGGCATCACTGCGTCGCCGTAGTCGCCGAGAAGAGACTCGTTCGAGCCATACCAGTGCGGGCGTTCCCAACCGGCCGTCTCGAAGAACGTCGCACCGAGCTCGCGCTGGCTCGTATGCATGGGTGCGAGCCGTGCTCCGCGGTCGCTCTGCCATTGCTCGGACGGGTGCACGATGCCGTAGGTCTTGTTGAACGCCTCGCTCGTACGCGCCGCAACATGCTGCTTCGTACGCTGATGCGGATAGAAGCGGGCGATGTCTGACTGGTGGATGTCGATCTCGGGATTGCCGTCCGTCATCCATTCGGCGACCGCGCGGCCGACGCCGGGGCCCTCCTTGATCCAGACAGCTGCCGCCGACCACAGCCCCTTGACCTCCGGTGTCTCGCCGAGTATCGGGCTGCCGTCGGGCGTCAGCGAGAGGAGGCCGTTGATGGCATAGCGGATCTCCACCTCGGGATTGCCCAACACTTCGGGCATGAGCTCAAGGGCTTCCTCGAGCTGCTGGTCGAAGTCGTCGGCCGTGAACGGCATCTCCGTCGGCGAGAGCTTCGACTGTTCGATCGAGGGGATGTCGTCGGGATCGTGAAGGATCGGCCGGTGCGCATACGATCCGACTTCCATGTCGCCCCCGTGTTGGCGTTCGTAGCAGAACGTGTCCATGTCGCGCACGATCGGGAAGGAGATCTCGCCGACTGTCCCGGCGAGCTGGGGGACCGGGCCGACGCTGATCATCTGATGGACGGCGGGGGTGAGGGGAATGTGCGCACCCGCCATCTTCGCGATCCGCGGACTCCAGACGCCGCAGCAGATGACGACCGTGTCGG
>JBDSQP010000005.1:0-1761 GCA_039929755.1 Aeromicrobium sp.
ATGGCGCGCGCTGATGCGTCGTGGCGATCAGGCGGTGCTTGAGGCCGTTTCAGATGTCCCGGCGGAATTGTCGAATTCGGCGTCAACTAGCTCTGCTTCCGTCTGGGGTTCACCGTGAACGGTGACCAGGTCGCCCTTGCGATGGCGCCGTCGTCGACCGCGGTTACCTGAGGCCCATGCGCCGATCGAAACCGAAGCCCACCCAATGAGGGCGCCGGCGATGTCATCGGCGATGTAGTGCCAACCGAAATAGATTGTCGCGAGCACAACGAGTGCCAGATAGACCCACGATGTCCAGCGAACTATCCGATTCATACCGGCGCGGGCGAAGAACAGACACGCCGCTAGCACGACAGACACGTGGAGCGAGGCAAAGCCCGCTATTCCGTAGATGTTGTGGCTGCCCGGATCCTCTTTGAAGCCCGCTCCGGACCGGAACAGTGACCGCTGCAGGGCTGCTGCACTGGTGTCGGGGAGATCAAGGAACATCGAAGGCTGTGCGAACGCAGGGCCGAGCGTCGGGAGCATGTAATAACTGACGGCTCCGAGTACCCAGTTGAGGCTCAGCGTGGTCGCGTACCAGGCGCCGAGGGAGAGATCGCGTCCCCAAACGAGGAATGCGCCGAGCGTAAGCGGGATCAGCATCAGATAGCTGACATAGATATTGGCAAGTATGTAGGCGGCAACGTCGGTGCCGAGTAGGTTGTGCAGAACGGTGGCCGGGTTGTGACCGAACATCAGGTAGTGGTCGAGCTCGAGCATCCGGTGGTCAAAGAGGACGCCTTCGCGAACGACCGGCAGATAGCTCTTGAGGTTGCGATAGCTGACATAGCAGGTATAGAACGAGCCAAGCCCGACCAGGATGTATGAGAGTCGCTTCCAGGACCATTCTTCATCGAGGATTTCGCCGGCGGCGCGGAAGAAACCGCGTGCCCCATGGCGTCGGAGCGCTGCCGGAATGATGCCGACTGCGAAGAAGGCCACCACGACTATCGGCAGGCGCACGTATGACGGACCGAGGAATCCATCGGGGTCCCTGATCGGCAGGTCAAGAATCCTTGAAGCCGTGAAAGCCGAACCGCCTACTGCGACTGAAAGGATCACCGCAAAGGTGTAGGGCCAACGTCGCATGCGCCCCATCGTATTGGCTACGCCTGAGAGTTCGTTAAACGGTAGGCGTGAGGAAAGCCACGCCTACCGCTCGACGATTGTGGCGCTAGGCGTCTCCGCCCACCTGCGGGACACCCGAAACGGCCGTGGGGTCATCGATGCGGAACTTGTGGAACGCTTCACGCACCACTTCGGGGTTGACTTCGGAACGCAACGCCAGACTTTGGAGCACGGCGACAGTGATCGACTCAGCGTCTACCTGGAACTTGCGTCTTGCCGCGGCCCGTGTGTCGGCGAAACCGAAGCCGTCAGTTCCGAGCGACTGCCACGGTCCGGGTACCCAGCGGGCGATCTGATCGGGCACAGCCCGCATGAAGTCGCTGACCGCGACGGTGACCGACTCGGACTCCATCAACTTCTGCGTGATGTAGGGCATCCGGCTGTACTGGCCGGGGTGGTTGAGGTTCCACTGTTCGGCCTCGACTGCATCCCTCGCGAGCTCGTTCCACGAAGTGACCGACCAGACGTCGGCATGGACGCCATAGTCGTTCTCGAGGATCTGTTGGGCCTTGAGCGCCCATGGCACGGCAACGCCGGAGGCCATGATTCGGGCCGACGGGCCGGCGCCGGTAGCAGCCGGTTGGTAGAGAT
>JBDSQP010000006.1:0-1830 GCA_039929755.1 Aeromicrobium sp.
AAACGTGTCACCCCACCGAGTTCGACCGCTATTGTCTCGTCTCCTCCGGCGTCGGTGACCACCTCGTCC
The DNA here is from genome assembly GCA_039929755.1 of Aeromicrobium sp. Lineage (GTDB taxonomy): Bacteria > Actinomycetota > Actinomycetes > Propionibacteriales > Nocardioidaceae > JACMOZ01. Next base: position 70 of record JBDSQP010000006.1, read on the forward strand.
TTGGCGAGTATGCGGCGAACGGACTCGCGGGCCCGCTCGGACCGAACGGGCTTGAGCAGGTAGTCGACGACGTTGATTTCGAAGGCCTCAACCGCGTGCTCGTAGTGGGCCGTGACGAACACGACTGCCGGCGGGCGCTCGAACCGCGACAGGACGCGGGCGAGTTCGAGGCCGGAGAAGCCCGGCATCGCGATGTCGAGGAACACGGCGTCGATCTCGTTGGCTTCGAATGCCTGCAGGGCTTCGACTCCCGAGGCGACTTCGATGACGGAAGCGATCCGCTCGTCCTCGCGCAATAGGTATCCCAGCTCGTTTCGAGCGGGGGCTTCGTCGTCGGCGACGAGCACCTTGAGGCCCGCAGTTGGCATAGATGTCACGATACTCAGTTCACCCCCGGCGAGGAGTGGGCTTGAGGCGCGAACTTGGGGATCCTCATCGTGACCTTGGTGCCCGAGCCGACGGCCGTTTCGACGACGAGGCCGAATTCATCGCCGAACGTGGACCGCAACCGCTCGTCGACGTTGCCGAGCCCGATCGAGTCGGCGTCGGGGTCGCCGTTGAGGGCACGCTGAACCTTGGCCGGCTCCTCGCCGACGCCGTCGTCCTCGACGGTGATGATCACTGATGACCCCGCATCCTCGGCAAGGATCGTCAAATGTCCTTGGGTCGTCTTGGGCTCCAAACCATGTTGTACGGCGTTTTCGACGAGCGGTTGCAAGGAGAGATAGGGGACGTTGACGGGCAGCGCTTCGGGGGCCACCCGCAGCGTGACGTGAAGCTTGTCCCCGAATCGTGCTCGTTCGAGGGTCAGATAGCGTTCGATCGAACGTAGCTCGTCGGCGAGCGTGGCGTACTGGCCGTGACCCTGAAACGAATAGCGCGTGAAGTCGGCGAACTCGATCAGCAATTCACGCGCCTGCTCGGGATCGGTGCGCACGAACGAGGCGATGGTCGAGAGCGAGTTGTAGATGAAATGAGGGGAGATCTGTGCCCGCAAGGCACGCAACTCGGCTTCGGCCAGGCGGGATCGCGCCTGATCCATCGCGGAGAGTTCGAGCTGACCCGAAACCCAGTCGGAAACTTCATTGGTCGCACGGATGACACCGGCTCCTGCGAGCGGCACCAAGGATTGAAGTGTGCCGGCAACCTCCCCGTCAATTGTCAGAGGCGCGGTGATGACATGGCGCAATCCGCAGTCAGGATCCGAGCATCGGAGGTGGTCGACGCGCGTGGTGCCTTCGGCGCCGGTGATCTCGGCAGCCTTCAGGACCTCTTCGCGGTGGTGTTCGCCGTCGCCTTGCCAACCGAGAATGCCGTGCCGGTCACTGAGGACAAGCCCTGGCGCGGAAAGCAGGGACCGCAGCGAACCGAGAGCCTTTTCGGCCGAGGCCTGATTGAGACCATCGCGCAAGGGCGGGGCGGCCCTGTTCGCGGCGTGGAGGGTGCGAAATGTCGCCTGGTCTGCCGAAGTTCCGAGGACACGTTTGCGGGCGAACCACCACATCGGAACGACAATGACGACGGCAAGAAATGCGATGACTTCAAGCACGGTACGAACACTGTCCACACCGCCACGTTAGACCTTGGGCCTCGCCGGTTGAGTAGCCGAGGAACGAGGCGTATCGAAACCCTATTGCCAGCGGAAGGTGAACCACGATGGCGCCCGGGCCCGAAACTCTTCGCGGGACAAGGTGCCGGCACGTTCGGGTACGCGGCCGTCAATCGGCAAGCCCGTGATCCGGGGCAGGTCTACGCGGTTGG
>JBDSQP010000007.1:0-8289 GCA_039929755.1 Aeromicrobium sp.
ACTTTCCCCAATATCGGATCGTGCTAGCCGATCTGGACACGGAAGATTGGCGACGGCACGGCGTCAGAAAGATCGTGTCGGCAGGGCTTCCGCGCGAAAACTCCGGTGCGGTGATCATGCTCCACGACGGCGGGGGCAACCGCTCTCAAACGGTGCAAGCCCTCGACAAGTTGATCGTCGAGCTCAAGGCTCGCGGATACACGTTCGAGACCGTGACCGAGGCTGCCCGGGTCGGCTCGCCGTGGCATCCGGCAACCCAGATGCAACAAATGCGCGGCAACCTGGCAATAGGTCTCGTACGGGTGTCCGACGTCCTGGTCACCATCCTGCGCTTCGCATTCATTGCGCTCGCGGTCCTCGCCATCGCGAGGACATTGTTGCTGTTGACTTTTGCGCGCCGGCACGCACGACTCATCCCGCCAGCCAGAGCCGGAATACGTTCGATCTACCCGGGCGTATCGGTCGTGGTACCTGCCTACAACGAGGAACTCGGGATCGCCGCTGCTGTCAGATCACTTGCCGCCAGTGACTATCCCGAGCTCGAGATCATCGTGGTCGACGACGGTTCCACCGATGACACCTCTGCCGTCGTCAGGGGGATGGATCTACCGGGCGTCAGACTGATTCGACAGGAAAACGCCGGCAAGCCCGCCGCACTCAATACCGGCATCGCCGCCGCGATTCACGACGTCCTCGTACTTGTGGACGGCGACACCGTCTTCGAGTCGGACGCGATGAAGGCCCTCGTGGAACCCTTGTCCGACCCCCGAGTCGGGGCAGTTTCAGGAAATACGAAGGTCGGCAATCGAGGAGGCCTGCTCGGTCGGTGGCAGCACATCGAGTACGTGATCGGCTTCAATCTCGATCGCCGAATGTTCGACGTCCTTCAGTGCATGCCAACAGTTCCGGGCGCCATCGGCGCATTCCGTCGACAGACACTTGAGGCCGTTGGCGGCGTCAGTGACGACACTCTCGCCGAGGACACCGACCTCACGATGGCGATTTGCCGTTCGGGTTGGCGGGTCGTCTATGCACCGCAGGCGAGAGCCTGGACCGAGGCTCCGGCCACTCTCGGCCAACTGTGGCGGCAACGCTATCGATGGTGCTACGGAACGATGCAAGCCATGTGGAAGCATCGCCGGGCTGTCATCGAGCGCGGAGCGTCGGGCAAACTCGGTCGACGCGGCTTGCCATACCTATTGGCATTCCAGGTCCTGATGCCGCTGCTGGCGCCGGCAATCGATGTTGCCGCGATCTATTCGCTCGTGTTCCTCCCGTCGCCGACAATCGCATACGTTTGGCTTGGTTTCCTGGCGATGCAATATGTCAGCGCCGCCTATGCCTTTGCGTTGGACCACGAGAGTCCACGGCCGTTGTGGAGCCTCGTATTTCAACAGTTCATCTATCGGCAACTCATGTATCTGGTGGTCATCCAGTCCGTCGCGAGTGCGTTTTACGGAATTCGCCTCACGTGGCAAAAGTTGCGCCGAACCGGAGACATGCAATCCGCTCCGGTCCAGACCGCCCCTTAGCGCCCTCTAGGTCCGGCAGAGCGCGAGAACATCCTCGGCATAGCGATCGAGCTTGACCTTGCCGATGCCGGGAATCCGCGCCAGTGACGGCACGTCCTGCGGTTTGGTCTCGGCAATTCCCTGGAGCGTGGCATCAGTGAAGATCACGTAGGCCGGCACCTTCTGCTCACTGGCCTGGCCCGTCCGCCATTCGCGCAGGGTCTCGTAGAGGACCTCGTCGTAGTTGGATGGGCAGTCCTCGCAGCGTCCCCGCTTTCGATCGGCACCGGGCGCGAGCATCGCGTTGCAGACTCGGCATCGGGCGACCTTGCGATCGCGGGTCTGACGGCCGGCCTGCCTGGATTCATGATTTGCGGGCAGCAGGCTGTCCAGGAATCGGGTCGGCTTGCGGCTTCCGCGTCCGCCCGGATTGCGGGAAGCCGCCCAGGAGATCATCAAATCCTTGCGGGCGCGGGTCAGTCCGACATAGAACAGCCGGCGCTCCTCCTCGACTTCAACGGGACTCTGGGCGTGAACGCTCGGCATCATTCCTTCGTGCATGCCGATGCAGAAGACCGCATCCCATTCGAGCCCCTTGGCCGAATGCAGAGTCGCCAGCGTGACGCCGTCGGCCGCAGGCGCGTGCGCGTTTGCGGCGCGACGGTCGAGGTCGGCCACCAGATCGGTCAGCCCCGCCTTCGCGTCGGATTGGGCGAGATCGGCGGCCATCGACACGAGCGCATGCAGCGACTCCCACCGGTCACGCACCGCACCTGTGCCTGCCGGGGCTTCGTCGCGATAGCCAACGCTGGCGAGCACGGCCTTGACCTCCGAAAGGAGATCGGCGGCTTCCTGACCGCCGCGAGCAGCACCACGCAACAGGGTGATGCCTTGTCGGACTTCGGCCCGTTCAAAGAATCGCTCGACGCCTCGCAGGACATACGGAATGTTGTGTTGGCCGAGTGCTTCTTCGAAGGACTCGGACTGCGCGTTGATGCGGAAGAGGATTGCCATCTCCCGATACGGCGTCCCGCCGCGATGAAGCAACGAAATCTCGTTGGCGACCGCATTGGCCTCGGCGACTTCGTCGGAATAGCCCGTGTAACTGACCGGATCGCCGGGCTCTTGCTGCGACTGGAGCTGAACGCCCTTGACCTTTGTCCCGCGACCGAAAACGGCATTGGCGGCCGCAACGATCTGGGGAGTCGACCGGTAGTTGCGGACGAGTTCGTGCCGCTCCCCCTCGGGATAGGTGCGGGCAAAGGATCCGAGGATCTCCGGGGATGCGCCCGCGAACGAGTAGATGGTCTGCAAGGGATCGCCGACCACGCAGAGGTCGTCGCGACCACCGAGCCAGAGGTTGAGAAGGGTTGCCTGGAGCGGGTTGACGTCCTGGTATTCATCGACGACGAACCATCGGTACTGACGACGGACCTGGGCCGCCACACGTTCGTCATCGGAAAGGATGGCGGCGGTCACCAGCAGGATGTCTTCCATGTCCATGCGGTTGCGGTCACGTTTGATGTCTTCATAGGCGGCAAAGACGTTGCCGATGGTCGGGGCATCGACGCCGGAGACTTCGCGACGTGCCTCAACGCTCGCGCGGGCGTAGTCGGTCGGGCGGACGTTGCTGACCTTGGCCCATTCGATTTCGGCTGACAAGTCACGCAGGACAGCGGCATCGGCACGAAGGCCACTGCGGCGGGTGGCCTCGTTGACGAGGGGAATCTTCGATCGCGTGAGCTCGGGGAACTCGCTGCCGTAGACCTGCGGCCAAAAATAGCGGGCCTGACGCAGCGCGGCCGAATGGAAGGTGCGGGCTTGCACGCCCTCGGCTCCCAAAGCCCGAAGGCGGCCGCGCATCTCGCCGGCGGCCCGGTTGGTGAACGTCACCGCGAGGACTTCAGTCGGTTTATAGACGGAGGTGGCCACGCCATAGGCGATTCGGTGAGTGATGGCCCGCGTCTTGCCGGTGCCCGCGCCCGCCACGACACAGACCGGACCGCGCAGTGAAAGCGCGACGGCGCGCTGCTCGGGGTCGAGGGCTTTGAGCAGTGCATCTGGTGTTTGCGCAGCATCGGCAGTGGGCACTGGGGTCCTCATGGAATAGCGGTCGGCGGAACAATGTTTCAATGGCGGGCAGTTATTCGCTGCCTGGTTCTGAACACACTTGTTCTGAACAGTACTTAGGTTCACGCAAAGGCTAAACGCCGAGGGAGACACAAAATGTCCGAGCAGTTCACGATGTATTCGACACCGTGGTGCGGCTATTGCCACCGGCTCAAGGGCCAACTGGATCGTGAGGGCATTTCGTATGTCGAGGTCGACATCGAGGCCGAGCCTGATGCGGCCGAAATCGTCTCGCAGGCCAACCACGGCAACCAGACGGTCCCCACACTCGTGTTTGCCGACGGCACCGCGTTGACCAATCCCTCACTTGCACAGATCAAGGCGCAACTCGCGGCCTGACGCAACTTAGGTCCACCGGCCGGTGATCTCACCGCCGTGCCAGTTTTCGACGAGCCAGCGGGAGATCGAGACGCTCGGCGGCAGCAACAAGTCGCCAGCCGCCGTCATCTCGGTGATCTCTTGCCGGGTGAACCACCGAGCTTCGGCGATCTCGTCCGAATCCACTGTGATGTCGGTCGTCAGCGCCGTACCAAAGAATCCCAGCATCAGGCTTGAGGGAAACGGCCAAGGCTGGCTGCCGGCATACTGCACCTCGCCGACTTCGATGCCGACTTCTTCCAGGACTTCGCGACGAACGGCATCGTCGAGCGTCTCCCCCGGCTCGACGAACCCTGCGAGAGTTGAGAAGCGATCCTCCGGCCAGGACGGCTGACGGCCCAGAAGCGCGCGATCGTCGCCGTCGGTGACGAGCATGATGACCGCGGGGTCTGTGCGCGGGAAGTGTTCTGTGCCGCACGACGGGCACGTGCGCGTGTGGCCTGCCTGGGCCGTGACTGTGAGGGTTCCGCATCGCGAGCAATGGGTGTGGGTCCTGTGCCATTGGGCGAGGCCGATGGCGTGGACGGCAAGCGAGGCTTCGTCGGGGGCGATCATCGGTCCGAGGACGCGCAGGCTCAGAGGGGTGAGGTCACTCGGTACGCGGTCGACCATGACGGAGGCGTAGCCCTGATCGCCTTTGTAGCCGAGGAACGCCCACTCGCCATCGGGCGCTTCGTCGACCTTGAGCCAGCGGATGCCTTTGCCCGCCTCGGCTGCCAGGTGTTCTCCACCGATCACCATGACTCGAAGGTCGGGTGTCATCCACTCACCTTTGCGTAAGTGAGCGGAGCGATCGTGCTGGGTCAAAGCAAAGGCGTAGTCCACGAATTCAGGCTAGCCCGAACAGGTTCTCTACTTCGGCGCGGTCGGGCAGATCCGTGTAGCGCACGACCTCGCCGAGACGTACGTAGTAGAAGACGCCGTCGACCTTTGAGGGATCAATGCCATGCAGTTCGGCCCACGCGAGCCGGTAGATGGCCAGCTGAAGCGGGTCGGCGTCGGCGGACTTGTTGGTCTTCCAGTCGACCACCTCGAAACCGCCATCATCGGTGGCGAACACCGCGTCGATGCGGCCGATGACCTGCTGGCCACCGAGCACGATCGAGAACGGCGCCTCGATGGCATACGGTTCGCGGTCGCCAAACGGTCCGGACCGGAACTGCTCGATGGCCTCATCGAGCGCGGCGTCGGAAGTCAGGTCGGCATCACCCTGCCCGGGCAGCTCGGCTGGGTCGAGCAGCACCTGCTGGCCGTAGTGCGCCTCCACCCAGGCGTGAAAGCGAGTGCCGAAGCGCGCAGCCGACGACGGGCGGCGCGGCATCGGGCGGGCCAAATCACGTGCAAAGGCTCCTTCGTCCTTGGCCAGTCCCAGCATCGACGTGGTGGACACGGCGCCGGGCAACTCCACGCGACGTTGGTCGGCCGCCATCGCGTCAGCCTCGGCCATCAGCAATTCAAGGTCGGACTCGAGTTCGTCAAGGCGCGCGGCGACCTCGGCGTCAGCCACCTCGGCGTCCGGCGCTTCGACAGCTCCATCGAGGCGCGCCAGGACCCGTTCTGCGAGAGCACGCCGACGGGGCAACATCGGCGGAGACACTGGCCAGTCCGCACTCTTGGCCACCGCCAGGTGCGGATTGGTGCTTTCCTTTTCTGGCTCCGGGGACCAGATGCTCGGCTCGCCACCTTGCTTGAGCAGCCAGGCCCGCGTCTCGACAAGGAATTCCGAGGGGCCTCGGTACTTGATCTGGGTGCGTCCCCACCAGTGACCGGACAGAACAAGTCGTTCGGCGGCGCGCGTGTAGGCAACGTAGGCGAGGCGACGCTCTTCCATTGCCGCGAGTTCCTTGACGCGGGTGTCATGGATTTTGGCCGCATCATCGGTCCAGTCCTCGGGGTTGTCCGGCATCAATGGAAGGCTCGATCGGTCGCCACGCAGCGCGGAAGGGAGCGTCAACTGATTCGACAACCAGTTCGGTCGGCCGAGAGATGAGGGGAAGACCGTGGCGGACATCAGCGGCACGAACACCGTGTGCCACTCGAGGCCCTTGGCTCGGTGGATCGTCAACAACTTGACCGATTCGGCTTCCGATGGCGTCGAGACGTCCATACCAAGGTTGAATTTCTCCTCGGCCTGGAGGTATGCCAACAGTCCGGACAGCGACGCGTAGCGGTCGGTCTCGGCGTAGTCGGCAACGGCATCGAGGAACAGAGCAAGGTTGTCGCTGCCACCCGCGACATCGCCGGCCTCAAGCTCGATGTCGAGGTCGAGGACTCGGACCGCACGCCGCGTAAGGTTCAGCAGCGGTTCGCTGCTGTGACGCCGAACCGCGGTGATGATGGACGCGAGTTCTTCAAAGCGCTTGCGTGCCTCACCCGAGTAGGACAGTTCGCCGAGGTCTTCCAACGCATCGGCCAGCGAGACGATCTCTGTGGGATCGGTCCCCTCGACGGCTCGTGAGAGTTCATCGGCCAGCGAGAACTCTCCGTTGCCGCCTCGCCCACCTTGGCTCAATTGTTTGGCACGTCGACCCAACAACGCGAGATCGCGTGGGCCTATATTCCACCGTCCGCCCGTGAGTAGGCGCAGGACAGCGGGATTGGCAGTGACGTCGTCAACAACTTCGAGCAGTGACACCACGTCGAGCACCTCGGGCTGCACGAGGAGTCCTTGCAGGCCGACGATCTCGAACGGAAGGTGCGCGTCGCGCAAGGCTTTGACGATCTCACCGTTCTCGCCGGCAACGCGTACGAGGATCGCGATCTCACGCAGGGGAACGTCGCCGGCGTCGCGAATCCTGACGATCTCACGCACCATGGCCGCGATCTCCTCGCTGACCGTGCGGTGCAGTGAAACTTCGACCGAGCCTCCGGGCGGCTTGGACGAGGTCAGTGGTTCGACGGCGCGTATGAGCGCCGCATCGGCGTAGAAGTCGGAAATGATCTGATTGGCGGCGTCGATGACCTCGGGACGGCAGCGACGAGTCTCCAGCAGCGTGAGCCGCCGGCCCGCCACATCGGGGACAGAGAAATCGTCGAGAAAATCCTCCAGGTTGCCCGTCGCCGCGCCCCGCCAGCCGTAGATTCCTTGGGCGGGATCGCCGACAGCAGTGACCGGCAGGCCACAGAAGAGGCCGACCAGCAGGTCGCGCTGGGCCACTGACGTGTCTTGATATTCATCGAGCAGCACGACGTCAAATTTTTCGAGCATCGCCTCGCGGACCTCTGGCACCGCCGCAAGCTGCGCGCCGCGGGCCATCTGGTCGGAGAAATCCATCACGCCGTCTAACGCCTTCGCTGCGCGATATGCCTCTACCAAATAGGACAGCTCGGTGCGCTTGCGTGCGGTGGCAGCCGCCTTGGCGATGACCTTCTGATCAGACCCACCCCAGTCGTCGAATCCGATGACTCTGTGGTCGTAGTCCCGCATCTGACCCGGTTCGACGAGATGCTCGGACAACTCAGAGTCGAGCTTCATCGCGTTTTCGACGAGCCACGGAATGTGGCTCGTGATGAGGTCAAGCTGCCCGTCGTATGTTTCGACTGCGCGTGCGAAACGCTGGAACCGCGACGCGTCGGTGACGATGCGCAGATCGGGTTCGACCCCGAGGCGCAGCCCGTGCTCAGCGATCAGCGAACCGGCGAAAGCGTGATAGGTGGACGCGGTCGGTTCGCCCCAGCCCATGTCGGCGTGGTCGACGCCAAGACGGTCAAGACTCGAACGGATGCGCTGGCCGAGTTCGGCGGCTGCCTTGTTGGTAAAGGTGAGGCCCAGGATCCGTTCAGGAGGTATGCCCACATGGCCCACCAGCCAGACGACCCGGGCTGCCATGACCGTGGTCTTGCCCGAGCCGGCACCGGCGATGATGGCGCTCGGTGCGTCAAGACCGGCGGTGATGGCCTCAAGCTGTGCAGGCGAGAAGGCAATGCCGAGGAGTTGGGTGAGGTGCTCCTCGTCGCGTACCAACCGACGCTCGTCTGTCACGGCTTCTCCTCCGTGAGAATCGAGGCGCCGGCCTCTTGAGCGGGACACACGCGATGGAAATCGCAATAGCTGCACGGGTCACCGACGGTCGCTCTGAACGTCTCGTCACCGATCAGTCTCACGGCAAGGCTGATCTGCTCCATCGACACCGAGGCGCCGTCAACATCCTGGCTCCGGATCGTCGGGCTTCGCGTCCCCAGTCGCAGGTAGACGAGTTCGGCCCCGGCGGGTCCGATGCCCGGCGCGACCCCTTCGGTCGCACCGGCGCTGACGGCCAACTGATACAAC
>JBDSQP010000008.1:0-5009 GCA_039929755.1 Aeromicrobium sp.
TGGACATTCCTCGAGGTGCTGCCCAACCTTGCCCTCGTCGTCGTCCTCCTTCTTGGTGCGCTGGCCGTCGGCAACGACGCCCTGACCCTCGGCACCCTTGTCGCCTTCGTCACGCTGATGCTGAGTCTCGTGTGGCCGGTCGAGTCGCTCGGCGTCATCCTCGCGATGATGCAGGAGTCCATGACGGCCGCCGATCGCGTACTCGAAATACTCGACACGAAGCCGACGATCATCGGTGGCGATCAAACTGTCGCCGATCCGCATGGCCATGTGCGGTTGGAAGGCGTCGACTTCACCTTCCCCGACGCCGACGAACCTGTCCTCCATGACATCAATCTGGACATTGCGCCCGGCGAAACACTCGCGATCGTCGGAGCGACCGGCTCTGGCAAAACCGCGCTTACGGCACTAATACCGCGACTTCGGGACGTGACGGCCGGCCGTGTGCTCATCGACGGAATCGATGTTCGTGACCTGACACTCGCCTCATTGAGGTCGATAGTCGCCACGTCATTCGAGGATCCGACGCTCTTCAGCATGAGTGCCCGCGAAAACATCGCGCTCGGTCGCCCCGATGCCACTGACCAAGAGATCCGAGAGGGACTCGAGATAGCCCAGGCGACATTCGTCTACGACCTGCCCTGGGGTCTCGACACCAGAATCGGCGAGCAGGGAATGTCGCTGTCGGGCGGACAGCGACAACGTGTTGCGCTCGCCCGCGCAATTGTTGCCCGGCCCCATGTGCTGATCCTCGATGACACTCTCTCGGCACTGGACGTTCACACCGAGGCACTCGTCGAAGAATCGCTGCGTACAGTGTTGGCCTCGACAACCTCGATCGTCGTCGCCCACCGCGCTTCGACGGTCCAACTGGCCGACAAGGTCGCTCTGCTTCAGGGCGGGACGATCACCCATCTGGGTGAGCACTCACATCTCATGGCCACAGTTCCTGCCTACCGGGAACTCCTGGCTGCCGACTCCGAAGACATGGCGGCGACGCCATGACGGCGACGAACTCAACGCCGGAGCAGCCGGCTTCGGACTGGCGTGGAGTCGCGGCCGAGGGCATGGAGGAGGTCTCCGACAAGACCTCGCTGATCCTGCGCGATCGTTCACGACGCTTGCTCGGTTCGCTGCTGCGTCCGCACAAGAAGGCGTTGTTGATCGTCCTCGCTGTGGTGCTGGTCGAAAACGCGGCGCGACTCGCGATCCCCTTCCTTGTCAAGGAAGGCATCGACTCGGGCATCCCGCCCATCCAGCGCGGTGAAGGCAACCGCACACTCCTGACGATTGTCGTGGCCGTCTTCATCATCGTGGCGATTCAGGCTTCGAGTCGGCTGGTCTTCCTGGTTCTGTCGGGTCGCATCGGCCAGCAAACTCTGCTTGAGCTGCGCCGACGCGTCTTCAAGCACTTCCAGACCCTGACTCCGGCGTTCCACGATCGCTACACATCGGGACGAGTCATTTCGCGATCGACTTCGGATGTCGATGCGATCCAGGAAATGCTCGACAACGGTTTCGACGGGCTGATCACCGCCGCCCTGACACTTTTCGGCACTGCGGCGTTGCTTCTATTCCTAGATCTTGAACTCGGCCTGATCGCGCTGCTGTCGTTCCCGTTCCTCTATTGGGTGACCAGCTGGTTCCGGCGCAAGTCCTCCATCTACTACCGGCGAACCCGCACGACCATCGCGGCACTCATCATCCAGTTCGTCGAGTCGATGACCGGTATCAAGGCGGTTCAGGCTTTCCGTCGCGAAGGCCGCAACGAAGAGATCTTTGCCGAGGTAAACGACGACAACCGCGATGCCAACGAAGACGCTTGGCGCCTCATCGGCCTTTTCATGCCTGCCATCAAGCTGATCGGCAATGTCACGATCGGCCTTGTCCTGATCGTTGGCTCCTACCGCGCCTATCACGGCGACGTCACGGTCGGCGTCCTTGCGGCATTCCTGATATACCTGCGTCAGTTCTTCGAGCCCATGATGGATATCAGCCAGTTCTACAACACTTTTCAATCCGCGAGTGCCGCTCTGGAGAAGCTGTCCGGAGTGCTCGAGGAGCAACCGGAGATTGCAGATCCGAGCGACCCGATCGACCTCGGCGATGCGCGTGGCGAGCTGACGTTGGACGAAGTCTCGTTCGAGTATGTCGCAGACCGACCGGTGCTCACCGGTCTCGATCTTGAGGTCGCCGCAGGTCAAACGATGGCTCTCGTCGGCACCACAGGCGCGGGTAAGACGACGATCGCCAAACTCGTTTCCCGCTTCTATGACCCGACCCGGGGTCGCATCCTCATCGACGGAGTCGATTTGCGACACCTCGACGACGCGACGCTGAGGCACAACATCGTCATGGTCACGCAGGAGAACTTCCTGTTTGCTGGTTCAATTGCCGACAACATCCGCTTCGGGCGCCCTGATGCGAGCGACGAGCAGGTCCATGAGGCCGCGACCGCAATCGGGGCCGCGACATTCATCGAGGCACTCCCCCAGGGCTACAACACCCAGGTCGAGTCGCGCGGCGGTCGTTTGTCGGCCGGACAGAGGCAACTCGTCGCCTTTGCGCGGGCGTTCCTCGCAGATCCCGCCGTTCTGATCCTGGATGAAGCGACATCATCGCTCGACGTTCCGAGCGAAAGACTCGTGCAACATGCCCTCCGAACGATTCTGGCCGAACGGACCGCGATCATCATCGCCCATCGCCTCACTACGGTCGAGATCGCCGATCGGGTCCTGGTGCTCGAACACGGTCAGATCGTCGAGGACGGCACTCCGGCCGATCTCATTGCGAGCGGTGAAGGCCGATACTCCGACCTTCACAACGCGTGGATCGCCTCGCTGGTCTGAGTCGGGTATGCAGGAATCGCGGTTGTGACCACATGGCCAGCACAATCGCGATTCTTGGGACCATTCAGTGCCTGTGCCGGTGATGACTGTCCGGAAAGTGGGCGTGCTTGTGGGTGATCGGGTCGTGCGTATGCGTGTGCCGGTGACGAGTTCCCGCCGAAACAGGTCCCTCATGTTTGTGCGGGTGGTGCTCGTCATGAACATGCGCGTGATCGTGAGTCACAGCATCGTGCGTGTGCTCATGCTCGTGCTGTTCCGCCAGATGAAGCCAGATGCCCACAGCCATCAACGAGCCGGCAACGACAAGCGACCAACTCAGACTTTCACCAAGAATCAGCGCGAGGACGCCGCCGAAGAACGGCGCGACTGAAAAGTACGCGCCGGCCCGTGCTGTGCCGACGTGACGCAGCGCCACGATGAACAGGACAAGGCTTACGCCGTATGCGAAGAAGCCGAGCACCATGGCCGAGGCGACCGGGAACGGCGATGGCAGAGTCGAGCCAACTACAAAGGCGAGGGTCAGGTTCACCGGCCCCGCTACGCCACCCTTGATGGCAGCGAGCCAACTGGCGTCGTTCAGCGCAACTTTGCGGGTCAGATTGTTGTCGATCGCCCAGCACAAGCATGCCGCCAGAACCGCGAGCGCCGGCCACAGATTTCCGTAGCTGGCTTTGGCGGAGAAACTCAGCACCGCGGCACCGGCCACGATGGCGAGCATGCCGAGGGCGACGCGGCGGTCGACATTCTCCCTGAACACGATCCACGCCAGAAGCGCGGTGAAGACACCCTCTGCATTGAGCAAGAGCGAGGCGCCCGAAGCCGGCATGTTCTGCAGTCCGACGAGCAATAGCACCGGGCCCAGAACCCCTCCGAAAACGATCGCCCCTGCCAGAGGCGCCACGTCACGTCGGTGGAGCCGGACGCGGTCCGCACCTCGGACCACTCGATACGCACCGAGACCCAGGCCCGATCCTGTGTAAAGGAGGCCTGCGAGCAGCCAGGGATTGACGTCATCAAGCAGCAGTTTGGACAGTGGCGTCCCGGCACCAAAGAGGAGCGCGGCAGCGATTCCTGCCCGTACTCCGGTGTTGGCCAGCGCACTCATGACTGCGGTGAGCCGAGGCCCAGGACGCGGGCGACAGCAGCGACCAACTCGGTCGCTGCCGTGTCGAGGTTTTCGGCAGTCGTGTCGCGGCCGAAGGTGAACCTCACAGCCGTCTGGGCGACCGCGCCGTCGAAGCCCATCGCGGTGAGGACATGTGAGGGCTCATCGCTTCCGGCCGCGCAGGCCGATCCGCTCGAGCAGACAATGCCCCGCGCCTCAAGCTCGAGGAGTATGGCCTCGCCACTCGTACCCGGAAACACGAACGAAGCCGTCCCCGGTAGACGGAGGGTTGGGTGACCGGTCAGCACGGCGTCGGGCACTTCGGCGAGGACACGGGCGATGAACTTGTCACGGAGGGCGACGGTCGCCGACGAGTCTCCCCCGGCAACCTCAAGCGCCGTCGCCATACCGACTGCGGCAGCGACGTTTTCGGTGCCCGAGCGGCGACCCGATTCCTGCCCTCCGCCGTGCAGGAGTGGCTCGAGCAACGTACGTCGGCTGGCATACAGCACTCCGATGCCCTTGGGTGCCCCTAGCTTGTGGCCAGAGATGCTCATGGCCTGGACGCCGAGGGCGGCAACGTCGAGGTCGAGCCAGCCCGCGGCCTGGACTGCGTCGGTGTGGAACGGGACGCCCTTTTCGATGGTCAGGGCCGTGAGTTGGCTGATCGGCTGGATGGTGCCGACCTCATTGTTGGCATATTGGATGCTCACCAGGGTCGTGTCACCACGCAAGGCATCGGCAAGATCACTGGGATCGACAACACCCTCGGGGTCGACGTCGAGAATCGTCACATCAAAGCCCAGGCGACCGAGGAATGCGACGGACTCGAGAACCGCGGGGTGTTCGATCGAGGTGGTGATGATGTGCCGTCCCCGCGGTGTGGCAAGGGCTATGCCTTTGATCGCAGCATTGTCAGCTTCCGTCCCGCCGGAGGTGAAGGTGATCTCCGAGGCCTTGCATCCGAGGACCGAAGCTACGTCGGCGCGGGCGTGATCAAGCGCCCTACGAGCCGATTCGCCAATCTCATGGTGACTCGAGGGATTGCCAAAATC
>JBDSQP010000009.1:0-1735 GCA_039929755.1 Aeromicrobium sp.
GTCGTCACCGGCGAATTCTCAGTTGGGCTCAACTTCAAATAATCTGCCCGTTTTCGGCATAGAGGTGTGACAATTTTCACGCGTCTGAACTTCCTACGGGTCGGCGATTCGGCGTACAGTCGAAAAAATCGAAATTGATTTTTGACAACCCCATATCCACATCAGCTACTCAGTACGACAGCGCTGATACTGAGAGTGCGAGTCAATGCGCTTGACCCGCGATGCGCGAGAAGGAAATAGAAACGTATGTCTGCAGACACAACTGAAACGACCTACCGCTCAACTCACACGAAACTTCAGTCGTGGGTCGACGAGGTGGCCGCCCTCACCAAGCCCGATCACATTCACTGGGTTGATGGGTCGGATGAAGAATGGGACCACCTCACCGGGGCCCTCGTCGATGCCGGGACCTTCGTCCGTCTGGACGAGACAAAGAAGCCCAACTCTTTCTGGTGCGCATCGGATCCGTCCGACGTGGCCCGAGTGGAAGACCGCACCTTCATCTGCAGTGTTGATGAGGCCGATTCCGGTCCGACCAACAACTGGCAGGACCCCGCCGAGATGAAGGTGACCCTCAACGGTCTCTTCGACGGCTCGATGAAGGGTCGCACCATGTATGTGATCCCGTTCGTCATGGGTCACATCGAGGCAGACAACCCCATGTTCGGCGTCGAAATCAGCGACTCGGCCTACGTCGTCACCTCGATGCGCATCATGGCCCGCATCGGCACCGACGTCCTCCGCGCGATCGAGTCGACCGACGCCGACTTCGTTCCAGCACTTCACTCGGTCGGCATGCCCCTCGCTGACGGTCAGGAAGACATCTCCTGGCCTTGCAGCGACACCAAGTACATCGTCCACTTCCCCGAAGAGCACGCCATCTGGTCCTACGGATCGGGCTACGGCGGCAACGCCCTCCTCGGCAAGAAGTGTTACGCCCTTCGTATCGCCTCCGCAATCGCCCACGAAGAGGGCTGGATGGCCGAGCACATGCTCATCCTCAAGCTCACGAACCCCGAAGGCGTCGTCAAGTTCGTCGCCGCGGCGTTCCCGAGTGCGTGTGGCAAGACCAACCTCGCGATGATCACCCCCACGATCCCGGGCTGGAAGGCCGAGACCGTTGGCGACGACATCGCCTGGATGCGCATCGGCAAGGACGGCCGCCTGTGGGCGGTCAACCCCGAATTCGGCCTGTTCGGTGTCGCGCCGGGCACCGGCTATGCCACGAACCACAACGCCATGGAGACCATCGAAAAGGGCAACTCGATCTTCACCAACGTTGCGCTCACCGATGACGGTGACGTGTGGTGGGAAGGTATGACCGACGAAAAGCCGGCACACCTGACCGACTGGAAGGGTCGCGACTGGACGCCCGACTCCGAAGAGCCGTCGGCGCATCCCAACAGCCGCTTCTGCACGCCGATCATGCAGTGCCCGATCATCGCGCCCGAATACGACGACCCCAACGGCGTGCCGATCGACGCGATCCTGTTCGGTGGCCGCCGCAAGACGACCATCCCCTTGGTCACCGAAGCCCGCGACTGGAACCACGGCACGTTCATGGGAGCCACGCTCTCGTCCGAGACCACGGCCGCCGCGACCGGCGCCGTCGGTGTCGTGCGCCGTGACCCGATGGCGATGCTGCCGTTCATCGGCTACAACGTCGGTGACTACTTCGATCACTGGGTGCAGTTGGGCAAGCAGGCAGACGCGGCGAAACTGCCTAAGATCTTCT
>JBDSQP010000010.1:0-5904 GCA_039929755.1 Aeromicrobium sp.
CGATCTTCCCGGGGATCGTGACGCCCTGGGCTGTCTCGCCGAAGCCCGGCTCCTTCTCGACCAGGAACGTAGTCATGTTTTTGTAGACCGAGTCGGTGCCTTCATCGGTCTTGACGAGCACAGCAACGAGCGTCGACGTTCCGCCGTTGGTGAGCCACATCTTCTGGCCGTCGATCGTGTAGTTGCCGTCATCGCCCTTGGTGGCTTTGGACGTGATCGCGGCAACGTCCGAGCCGCAACCGGGCTCCGACATCGAGAATGCGCCACGGACTTCGCCGGTTGCCATCTTGGGGAGGTATTTCTGCTTCTGCTCGTCGGTGCCATGTTGCATCAACATGTAGGCCACGATGAAGTGCGTGTTGATGACGCCGGAGACACTCATCCAGCCACGGGCGATCTCTTCGACGACGAGTGCATAGGTCAACAGGGATTCGCCGAGGCCGTCATACTCTTCTGGGATCATCAGGCCGAAGATGCCAAGCTCCTTGAGGCCTTCAACGATCTCCGTCGGGTATTCGTCCTTGTGCTCAAGATCGGTGGCGACGGGGATGATTTTCTCATCCACGAACCGGCGTACCGTCTTCAGGATTTCCTCCTGAATTTCGGTCAGACCTTCGGTTGAGACGAGACGACCCATAGTGGGACTCCTGTGCAATAGCAGTGGTGGATTGAATACGAGTGACCTACCGACTCTACCGAGACACCCGTTTACAGTCTCTATTACCCCGTCGTGAGATTGCCCACGCCGGGCTTCAATGCCTATTCCGCAAGGACGATGTTCTCGGTCGTTCCTTGCCGGCGAGTGGCGACAACGGCGAGACCCAGCAAGATCAGCACCAGGCCCGCGTAGACGCCCCAGGGCGGGCTCTGGCCAAGGAAAACTCCTGCGAGGAGGGCCGCGCCGGGCACTTCGAGCAGCAGCGCGAGAGAGATGACCATCGGGCTCATCACTGCCAACAAGTGGTTGAGCAGCGAATGGCCCAGCAACTGCGCTGAGATCGTGACTGCCGCGATGAGGAGCCAGGACTTCCTCGAGTAGCCAGCGAATGGAATGCCGCCGATGACCGCCGCGACTGCAAGAGAGAACGCGCATACCCCGTAGCAGACGAACGTGTATGACGTCGTCGAAAGGGTCCGACGCAGGTCATTCCCGGTCACCAGATAGAGCGCGGCGAACAGACCCCCGCCGATAGCCAGCAGATCCCCGGTGATGGCTCTGGTCGAGACAGAGAAGTCGAATCCCGAGATCACGAGAACGCCCGCAATCGACAGCGCAGAACCCGCGAGCACGGCACGACTCGGACGCATTCCTGCAAAGCGATCGATGAGAACGATCCAGATCAGTTGCGTGGTGACGAGGGCGGTTGCCGCGGCCACCGATGTCAGTTTGAGCGCCGATACCCATGCAGCAAAATGGGCTGCCAGCAGGAGGCCCGCCAGCCCACATTTGAGCAACGACTGCCGGTCGAGTTCGCGCAGTTCGGACTGGTTGCGGGTGAGCGCGAATGGTGCAATCAACGTAGCCCCGGCGGCATTGCGCCAAAACGCGATCGCCAATGCCGGAGCCGCGGTAGCTGCCATGAGCGGTCCAGAGGCCGAAACGCCAAGTACGGCGATAGCGGCAAGCAGGATGGGCACAGGCTCAGTCTGCCGGAAGCAACTCGGCCTCTAGCCCCAGGACTTCTCTAACTCGGCGAGAGCCCCTTCGAGATGAAAGAGGAAACGTTGCAGGTGCGGCACGCTCTTGCGGCACCCGATGATGCCGAAGTCGAGAAACTTGTCCCGACTGCACAACGTGATGTTGATGGCCTGGCCGTCAAGGACGATCGACACCGGATACATGCCGTCAAGTTTCGCGCCGTTGAAATACATTGGGTTTCGGGGGCCCGGGACGTTTGATACGACAACGTTGAACGGCGGATGCGTGTATTTGACGAAGCCGGGCACAGGGCTCATTGCGAGCGGTGCCATCTGCAACGCGGAGAACGCCAGGATCTGCATCGGCGAAAGATCGGAAAGGATCTTCTTGGCTTGTTTCGCGGAGTACGAAATCTCCTCGAGACGAGTCGCGCCACTCTCCTGGTTTGTCGCCAGGTTGACGATGATGGCACCGACAGCATTGCCGCCACCGGCTTCCTTGCCCGCCGACTCGGCACGCAACGCCAGAGAGACCGGCACCATGGCCGACATCGGTTCGTCAGGCAACGCGTGTTGCTCGATCAGGTAGCCGCGGAGAGATCCCGAAACCATCGCCAGGACGACATCGTTCAAGGTTGTTCCCGACGACTTGGCGACCCTCTTGATGCGTTCGATCTCCCACGACTGCGCCGCAAACCGCCTGGCGCCACCGACCGGCCCGTTGAGCATTGTGCGTGGTGCACGCGGCAGCGTGATGTCGCCATCGCGAATTATCTGGTTGACGATCTTGAGCGAAGCCGGGGCCAGGCCCGCGACATCGCCAGCCACGCCAAGGCCCGAACGCACGAGTCCCATCGGGTTGAATCCGCCCCGCCTCGACTCGCCGGACCCTGGTTCCCTCGTCCTACCGGGATGATTGGCCCACGGTGGGAGGCAGTCCATGGCGGCAGGGTCCTCACTGAGGGAGCGCTGCATGAGTCTGAGCGCCGAAACGCCATCGACCATTGCGTGATGGATCTTGCAATAGACGGCGATGCGTCCGTCTTCGAGGCCTTCGACGATATGCGCCTCCCAAAGAGGCCGGTGCCGGTCGAGGAGCGAACCGTGCCACCGCGATGTCAGTTGGAGCAGTTCGCGGATGCGTCCTGGATTCGGGACCGCCGAGTGTCGGATGTGGTAGTCGAAATCAATCGTCTCGTCCGTTGTCCACCAGGTGTTTCCCAAGGATCCGACCGGCTCGGCCGGACGCTTGCGAAATGTGGGCGAGATGTTGTCGGTCGCACGGAACGCGTCGAGAAGCTCTCGGACGAATTCGGGGCCGGATCCCTCGGGAGGCACGAACAGTTGGAGGCCACCGACATGCATCGGATGCTCACGCGACTCCGCAAGTAGGAACATGGAGTCCGTGGGGGGCATAAACGACATGTATCCATCTTTCACCCTCGACGATTTAGACGGACGTTACCGTGCCCCTTCTTGGTTTATGCCCGATCCGACGGAATCGGTGCCAGCCTCAGGGATAACCGCTGGCCAACCGGTGTATAGACCGATTTTGCGACTTTTGCCAATCCACACCCAAGTCGGCTTATGTAGGCGCTACGCTAACTGTGTTGTGTGGCGCAAGTCACTTGATGTGAACACCTTGTAAAAAGTGGTTCACAGAACAAGGGGGTCTCATGGGTTCGCATTTGTCACTGGCCGTCAAGCCTCAGTTCTTCAAGGGCACAAGCCGGCAGTCGCACCTCCTCGGGTTCGGACTACGTCACACCGTCCGGCCGGTACTCAACGTATGGGCTTCGCTCCCGCACGTGATCCTGCCGCTCAACTTCCTCGACCACATCGCACGTTTGCTTCCTGTTCACGAAGGCACGATGTGGCGAAGCGTAGATCTCAAGGATTGTCGGGCCGAATGGCTCCAGGCCAAGGGCGTCGACGACATACACGCCGGCAACGAAAAAGCGATCCTCTACTTCCACGGCGGCGGTTTCCTCACCTGTGGTCTCAACACGCATCGTCGGCTCGTCTCCCGCGTTTCTTTCGCTTCCCAGCAGCCGGTTCTCAACGTTGACTACCGCCAGATGCCGCACCAGCCGATCATCAATACGATCGCCGACTGTGTCGACGGATTCCGCTGGCTCGTCGGCCAGGGCTACAAGCCAGAAAACATCACACTGGCTGGCGACTCTGCAGGCGGCTACCTCGCATTCGCCGTCGCCCGCGCCGTGCTCGACAGCGGCTGGGGTCGTCCCGCCGGGGTGGTGGCGATGTCCCCGATTCTGGATCTCGACCCGGCCGGCAAGGCCAACCACCGAAACGCACATATCTGTCAGACCTTCCCGTTGAAGGCCATCGCGCGCCTTACGGAGGTAGCCGCACGAGTCGAAGCCAGACACGGCGTCACGGGCCTGCGCGTCGATCCGGTCAACATGCACATGACCAACTTTCCGCCGAGCCTCATCGTGATCGGCTCGCGCGAGATCCTCATGGCAGATGCTGAACTCATGGCCAATCGCCTTGTCTCTGCCGGGGTGCCCTGCGACCTCCAAGTGTGGGATCGCCAGGTGCATGTCTTCCAGGCGGCAGCCGCGTGGATTCCCGAAGGTCGCGCGGCCATCGAAGAGATCGGCAAGTTCATTGCCGGTCTCGAAGGTCAGGAGACAGTGGAGACTGTCGCGCCGGTCGCGGGCGCTGTTCGCTCGCGCCGTGTTCGTTCGCAAGGGGTCTCCGGCGTAGTCTGACCTCGTGACCGACTTCGCGCAGGCGCTTGTGGCCGAACTCGCCAAGAAATCGGGCCTGATCTGGGTTTCCTATGGCGGCCATGCCCATCCGATTTGGCACGAATGGGTCGGCGACGCAGTCTGCGTAGTTGCCGGAGGCGGCGAGCAACCGCTCCCCGACATCGCATCGCAACAAACCGTGACACTCCTGCTTCGCAGCAAGACGACCCGCTTCCTGATTGCCGAAGCCGAAGCCACCGTCGAGGTCACCGCGCCGGGTTCGGAACATTGGGAAGTCGTCACCTCTGCCCTCAAGTCCGGGCGTCTCAACGTCGTCGACCGCTCCGATGCCGTCGAACGCTGGGCACGCGAAGCAACTGTGGTGCGGCTCATCCCCACCGGCGACGTCAGGCAGGCCGAAGACATATCCCAAACAATCGGCCAATCGCGGCCGCACCTCTCCCGGCGTTGAACGGGTCAGGGACATGACAGGACAGAAAGATGCCGCCGCTGGCATCACGGGCGTACGCGTAGCCCTCCAGCGCGGCGTCAAGCAGATGGGCTTCGTCCGATCGGCGAAGACTCTGCTCAAACTCAATCAGGCCGACGGCTTCGACTGTATGAGCTGCGCCTGGCCCGATCCGGATCCCGAGCATCGTCATACTGCCGAGTTCTGTGAAAACGGCGCCAAGGCCGTGGCCGAGGAGGCAACCCTGAAGAGGGCGACGCCGGCCTTCTTCGCATCCCACAGCATCGCCGAGCTCGACGATCATGACGAGTACTGGCTGGGCCAGCAGGGGCGCATCACCGAGCCACTGGTCAAGCGCCCCGGCGGCACCCACTACGAACCGATCTCCTGGGACGATGCCTTCGCGCTCATTGCTTCTCAGCTCAACCGACTTTCGAGCCCAGACGAAGCGATCTTCTACACCTCGGGCCGCGCCTCAAATGAAGCAGCCTTCCTCTATCAACTCTTCGTTCGCGCCTACGGCACCAACAATCTCCCCGACTGCTCGAACATGTGCCATGAGTCGACCGGCACAGCGCTTTCGGAGTCAATCGGTATCGGCAAGGGAAGCGTCAGCCTCCGCGACTTCTACGACGCAGAGCTCATCGTCATCGCCGGCCAGAATCCGGGCACAAATCACCCTCGTATGCTCTCGGCCCTCGAAACCGCCAAGCTCCGCGGAGCCAAGATCATCTCGATCAATCCACTGCGCGAGGCCGGCCTCGTCAACTTCCGCAATCCACAGAAGGTCCGCGGAGTCGTCGGCAAGGGAACGGACCTGGCCGACCTGCACTTGCCAGTCCAAATCAATGGCGACCTAGCCCTGTTCCAGGCGTTCGGGTCTCTCTTGGTGGAGTGGGACGCCCTCGATCGCGACTTCATCAATGCGCACACCACCGGCTTCGACGAATGGGCCGCGCACATGCGCAATGTCGACTGGGACTTCGTCGAGTCGGCGACCGGTTTGAGCAGGACCCAGATCACCGCGGCCGCCGAGATGATCCGCGACTCGAAGGCCACGATCTATTGCTGGGCGATGGG
>JBDSQP010000011.1:0-10348 GCA_039929755.1 Aeromicrobium sp.
CTGAGTGATCATGGAGTACGGACCGGTCGAGCGTGCGTGGATCTTGTCGTCGACGAGGTGGTGCAACTTGAGCAGGTACATGTAGCCGACCGAAATCGGGTCCGGGAACTGCTCGCCACTGCGACCGTCGAACAACACGGCCTTTCCGTCGCGGCCAACCATGCGGTTGCCGTCACGGTTGGGCAACGTCGATGCCAGGAGGCCCTGGATCTCGTCTTCGCGGGCGCCGTCGAAGACCGGCGTGGCGATATTGCTGTTGGCCGGCGCTTCAGAAGCACCGATCTTGGCGAGTCGCTGCTGCCATTCTTCTTCGTTGCCTTCGACCTTCCAGCCGGCCTTCGCAACCCAACCGAGGTGGGTTTCGAGGACCTGACCGACGTTCATACGGCCGGGAACACCAAGCGGGTTGAGCACGATGTCGACGGGGGTTCCGTCTTCCAGGAACGGCATGTCCTCGACCGGAAGGATCTTGGAGATGACGCCCTTGTTGCCGTGACGACCAGCGAGCTTGTCGCCGTTGGAGATCTTGCGCTTCTGTGCAACGTAGACGCGAACCAACTGGTTGACGCCGGGTGAGAGTTCGTCGCCATCGGCGCTGTCGAAGACGCGAACGCCGATGACAGTGCCCGATTCGCCGTGCGGAACCTTCAGCGAGGTGTCGCGCACTTCGCGCGCCTTCTCGCCGAAGATGGCGCGTAGCAGGCGCTCTTCGGGGGTGAGCTCGGTTTCGCCCTTGGGCGTGACCTTGCCGACCAGCACGTCACCGTTGCCGACTTCGGCTCCGATTCGGATGATGCCGCGCTCATCGAGGTCCGCCAGCATTTCTTCGCTGACGTTGGGGATGTCGCGCGTGATCTCTTCGGGGCCGAGCTTCGTGTCGCGTGCGTCGACTTCGTGCTCTTCGATGTGAATCGAGGTGAGCATGTCGTCCTGCACCACGCGCTGGCTGAGGATGATCGCATCTTCGTAGTTGTGTCCGTGCCAAGGCATGAACGCAACGAGCAGGTTGGTGCCGAGAGCCATTTCGCCTTCGTCGGTGCACGGGCCATCTGCCAG
The DNA here is from genome assembly GCA_039929755.1 of Aeromicrobium sp. GTDB lineage: Bacteria > Actinomycetota > Actinomycetes > Propionibacteriales > Nocardioidaceae > JACMOZ01. Next base: position 1,057 of record JBDSQP010000011.1, read on the forward strand.
CGGGGTGCCGACTTCGACGCGCATACCTTCCTTGACGAGGGGACGCTGGTTCGTGCAGGTGCCCTGGTTGGAGCGACGGAACTTCGCCAAACGGTAAGTGAAGTAGGTGCCGTCATCCTGCATGATCTCGATGGCGTCTGCGGACACTTCCTTGACGATTCCGGCGCCCTTGGCAATAACGACATCTCCGGCGTCGACGGCGGCACGATATTCCATGCCGGTGCCGATCAGGGGCGCATCGTTCTTGATCAGGGGAACGGCCTGACGCTGCATGTTCGAGCCCATGAGGGCACGGTTGGCATCGTCGTGCTCGAGGAACGGGATCAGGGCCGTGGCCACTGACACCATCTGACGAGGTGAAACGTCCATGTAGTCGACTTCATCGGGCGAGCGGAGCTCGGCCTCGCCGCCGCGCTGGCGAACCAGGACGGCGTCATCGGCGAAGGTGAACTTGTCCGTGAGGATCGAGTTGGCCTGCGCGATGATGAATCGGTCTTCTTCGGTCGCCGTCAGGTAGTCGATCTGCTTGGTGACCTTGCCCTTGACGACCTTGCGGTAAGGCGTCTCGATGAAGCCGAACGAGTTGATCCGACCGTAGGACGCGAGCGAACCGATCAGACCAATGTTGGGGCCTTCAGGAGTTTCGATCGGGCACATACGTCCGTAGTGCGAGGGGTGAACGTCTCGCACTTCGTAGCCGGCGCGTTCACGCGAAAGACCGCCAGGTCCAAGAGCCGACAGACGACGCTTGTGGGTCAGGCCCGCGAGCGGGTTGTTCTGATCCATGAACTGGCTGAGCTGTGAGGTACCGAAGAATTCCTTGAGCGCTGCAACAACCGGGCGGATGTTGATCAGCGTTTGGGGAGTGATCGCTTCGACGTCCTGAGTCGTCATGCGCTCACGAACCACGCGCTCCATACGGGCAAGGCCCGTGCGGAGCTGGTTCTGGATGAGCTCACCGACGGTGCGCATACGGCGGTTGCCGAAGTGGTCGATGTCGTCGGCCTCGACGAACGTCTTGCCTGCGGCAGTGTCCATCTCGGTCTCGCCGGCATGCAGGGCGACGACGTACTTGATCGTCGAAACGATGTCGTCGATCGTCAGCGTCTGGTGGTCAAACGCCTGCTCAACGCCCAGCTTCTTGTTGAACTTGTAGCGTCCAACCTTGGCGAGGTCATAGCGCTTGCCATTGAAGTAGTAGTTGTCGAGCAACGTCTGAGCCGCTTCACGCGACGGCGGTTCGCCCGGACGCAACTTGCGGTAGATATCGAGAAGCGCGTCGTCCTGAGTCGCTGCGTGATCCTTTTCGAGGGTCAACATCATCGACTCGTACTGGCCGAACTCTTCGCGGATCTGGGCCTCGGTGTAACCAAGGGCCTTGAGAAGAACTGTCACGCTCTGCTTGCGCTTGCGGTCAAGACGCACACCGACGAGGTCGCGCTTGTCGACCTCGAACTCCAGCCACGCACCGCGCGACGGAATCATCTTGGCGGTGTAGATGTCCTTGTCGCTCGTCTTGTCGGCCGTACGTTCAAAATAGACGCCGGGCGAGCGGACGAGCTGGGACACGACGACACGCTCGGTGCCGTTGATGATGAAGGTGCCCTTGTCGGTCATGAGCGGGAAATCGCCCATGAAGACTGTCTGGCTCTTGATTTCACCGGTCTCGTTGTTCATGAACTCTGCAGTCACGAACAGCGGTGCGGCATAAGTCACGTCGCGGTCTTTGCAGTCCTCGACGGAGTACTTTGGGGGTTCGAAGCGATGGTCCCTGAACGAAAGACTCATCGTCTCGGAGAAGTCTTCGATCGGAGAGATCTCTTCAAAGATCTCCTCGAGACCTGACTTCGTCGAGACGTCTGTGCGGCCTTCGGCGAGCGCTCGCTCGACACCGGCCTTCCAGAAATCGTCTCCGACCAACCAGCTGAAACTGTCGGTCTGCAACGCAAGAAGTTGCGGAACCTCAAGGGGTTCTGCAATTTTTGCGAAGGAAATACGGCGGGGAGTGGTCTGTGCAGCGGCAATGCGCGAGGCGGCCAAGAGGGATCCTTCCGAAGGCTCGCTAGTCTCGTTGAGGCTCAACTTCCGCGCACGCCACAAACGCCCAGTCAAGAGGACGAGGCGAGTTGTAGTGAGCGCGAAGAATCAGTCTAACCCCCCGTACCCAGCGAATGCAAACGGGGGTCTTGACATTTCGACCACCAGGGTGGTGGCCAGTTTTGGTGCTTTGGTGATTACAGGGCTTGTATGTCGTCCACGAGCCAAACGCCGTTGCGTTTGATCATGTCGACAACGATTCGGTTGCCATAAACGGTTGGTGTTTTCGCATCGCCTATGAGTCGAGCCTGATCGAGGAAGACCAGCACAGAAGCCTTGGAGGGCGAACATTCGTCGCCACATGGAAGTGCCGCGGCGTTGCGCGACTCAGCCTGAACAACAATCTTGTTCTGTGGGGCCAGCGCCGTGAGCGCCGGCGCGATCTTGTCGAACTGCTTCTGGAACGAGGGCGTCATCAACGCCTTCGAATCCTTGTCATGCTTGGGCAGCGCGTTGTATTGGTACGAAAAGATGGTTTCGGCGGCTACGCCGGCGGCACCTGCGGCCTTTTCATTGGAGTCACTGATGCCGCGCTGATCGCGGAAGTCTCCGACACCATTGACCGCGAAGAGCAATCCAAACACCACGGCAGCCAGGGCAACCAGTGCCAACGGCACGAACCAAGGCAAAGCGCTTCGCGGTGGCAAGCTCAGCTTCGGGCCCTCAGGGCCGTCTACCTTGGTGGGCTTGTTTATCGAGACAGGTTTCGGAGCGACGACAGGCTTCGACTTCGCCGGGACGGCCGAAGCTTCGGTGGCAGACGAATGCGTCACCTTGGGCAGTGCCTTGGTGGGCGGGGCCTTCTTTGCCGGCTTGGGAACAATCTTTCGCTTGGACTCGGTCGGCTCGATCGCCGGCTTGGACTCGCCGGCGATCCGACGGCGGCGAATGGGCCCGTTGGGGTTACTCATTTGGAGGTGTCCCCTTCAGTCGGCGTCGCGGTCGGGGTCGAAGGCTCGGCCGTCAGGGCGGCGACACTTTCGAACTTGTCGACATACCAACTGCCCTTGAGCTTGACCATGTTGACCTTCCAGCGCAAGTGCCGGGAAATCGACGCCTTGGCGTCGGAGTTGGAGACCGATGCGTCAACAGCAACCAGCGCGACCGCGGAGTCCTTGTCGATGCTATCGACAGCGACATCCAGGACCTTGGCATTCTTGCTGACCTGCTTCTTGTCCTTTAACGCCTTGAAGATCGCGTTAGTCACCTGGACGAATTCCTTGTTGTACGACGGCGAAACGAGTCCCTTGACGCGCTTTTGATAGTCAGCGACTTTGGCAACGTCATAGGTGTTGTATGTCGCGGCGAAGTCGGTCACTCGCGCAACGACTTGTTTGCTGTCGCCGGCAGTCGAGCTGTTGTCATAGGAAAACACCCGCGGCAGCAAGAGTCCGACTATGCCGACAAAGATTCCGATAGCTGTGACAAGAGACAGCAGCCGAATCGTCTTCCGGCTGCCGCTCCAGGATGGATCGTTCAGTTGAGTGTTGCCGGGCCTAAGAGAAGCCACTTCCAAGAATCCTTTCCGAGCGTACTCGAGCTGGTGAGCGCTGGGCTCAGCCCGTTCGCGTCGGTGCTTGTTGAGGTCAGCGATCCGGTCTCAGTGTTGTAAACCGCAACGGGAGCGCGGTTTGCGACCGTGGTCTTTGACGGGTTGCGGGCAACCAGTGCGGCATCCGTGCAGTCCGCGGTGATATCGAATTCTCGATCCGCCGTGTCCTCGGGGGGACGCCGGTCACTACGGTACCCCTGCTGGCAAACATCAGGCTGCGGTGTAACTACGAGGCCGAAGTTCGCGTTGTAGACCTTCTTGCCGTTCTCATCGACACCCGAGTCCGCAGTGACCGTGTAGGCACCTTCGACAACGTACGGGTAGAGGATGAACAAAGCTCGAACAGCCTGGACGTTGAGGTATGCCGGATGGTTTGTCGTAATGACATTTCGGATGATCGTCGAGAGGTCAGCGGAATTCTCATCGATGACCTGGCGCAAGACCTTGGCCGCACCGGCGCCGCCGGCGAACAGTCGACGCAGATCTGGGTCGGACGAAACGAGCGTGTCTGACAACAACGCGAGATTTTTGGAGAACGTGGCAATGGCGCCGGACTTGTCGATCTGCGTCTGCAAAACCGAACTCGAGTCGTTGATCAGCGCTTTGGTCGTATCAATATTGTCGTTCGCGGCCTGGATGAACTCAGTCGACGTGTCGATGATGCGCCCGAGGTCTTCACCCGTGCCGTTGAAGGCGGTACCGAGTTCGTTCACAGCGGTCTTGAGGCTGCCAGTGTCGATCGACTTGACCAGGTTGTTGATGTCGATCAGAAGATTGGTCGTCGAAATCGGGATTCGGGTGTTTGCCTCACTGATGAAGGTGCCCGACTTGAGATAGGGCGCCGTCGTCACTCGGGGCTGAAGGTCGATGAACTGTTCACCGACTGCGGACTTGTTTGCCACGACAGCGAGCGTGTCCGCGGGAACCTTGGGTGCACTGTTCTCGATATCAATGCGCGCTCGGACTCCACTGTCCTTGAAGGTCAGCTTGCCAACTCGTCCTACGCCAATGCCGCGATAGGTCACCTGAGCACCGACGAAGATGCCTCCGGAGTCCTTGAACTGTGCGTAGACCGGGAAAGACCTGTCAACCACCAAACGGTCGACCTTGGCATAACGCCCACCGACGAATGCACCACCGAGCAGCGTGATGATCGCGAAGATCACCAACTGGATCTTGGTAAGTCGGGTAATCATGAAGCCACCACCGGTTCAATGAGAAGGCGTCCGAGGTCCGTTGAAGTCGCCTCGGACAGGTTCGACGGGGCTACACGGCAACTGCCGAGCAATGAGCAGAGCTTCGGTGTTTCCGAGCCGGCTGCGGGCGCTGGTGTCGTCTTCTTGGTCGGCGAGCTGGTCTTCGCACCGGGCAGAAGGCCCGAAACGACCGGCAGCTTGCTGGTCAGTGGGACGAGTCCCGGCAGAAGGTCCGTGAGGCCGGTCAACGGGTTGGTCGACCCCGACTGCTTCAGAGGCAGCCCACTGGAAATGTCGGCAAGACCAGGGATGAACTGGGCGAGGCTGGCCGCTGTGGCATCGAGCGTGACCGAGAGATTGACGAAGTCGCCGTTGTGGAAGTCCCTGGCGCTTTGCACTGTGGGTGCTCCGCCAAATCCATCCGGGAACGGATAGGTCAAGAGCACGCCCAACGACTTCGCAAGATTGTCGCCGGAATCAGCGAGCTTCCTGAGGATCGGGCCGAGAGCCTTGAAGTCGGCAACCGTGTCAGCCTTCGAATCGTGAACGACACTGGTTCCGACGTCACCCAGGTGGTTGAGGGCCTTGAGGAGCTTGACCAAGTCGTCGCGCTGCTGGTTGACGACCTTGAGTGCTGCGGGGAGATTGTCCAAAGCTCCGGTGATCGCGCCCTTTTGCTTGTTGGTTGCGATCGCCAGTTTGTCGACCTTCTCCAATGAGGTGACCAAAGCCTGCTTGTTGTTGTCGAGCTGAGTGATGAACGTGTTGCTCGAAGCGAGCAGATCACGGATCTCGGGCTCATTGCCATCAAGGGTCTTGTTGAGCTCCTTGACGATCGTGTTGGTCTTTTCGAGACCGCCGCCGTTGAAGAGCAATGACGCGGCCCCGAAGACCTCTTCGAGTTCGGGGTTGCGTCCTGCGCGATCGAGCGGGATGACGTCGCCATCGGAAAGAGTGCCTTCGGCGCCCTCCGCCGGTGCACTAAGGGAAACGAACTTCTCGCCCAACAGGCTGGTCTGACGAATCGTGGCTTCCGCGTTGTCGGGAAGTTTGGCGTCCCGGTTGATCTTGAGCTGGATGACAGCGGTCCAGCCATCCAGCTTGATGTTGGTCACCTTGCCTACGGAAACATCGTTGACCCGAACGCCGCTTTGCGGAACCAGGTCGAGAATATCGCGGAAATGAACGGTCACGGTGTAAGGGTTACTACCCAGGCTCGCGCCGCCGGGCAACGGGAGCCCATAGGGGTTGAAGCTGCAGCCACTCAGGACAACGGCAGACGCCGAACCCAGCACGGCGACCTTGAGCAATCTGGAGATCGTTGAGTTCATCGGTTCACCGCCAGCATCTCGCGGACCGAATCATTGACAAGCTCCCCGTGTGGTGATGATCCGATGGACGTTCTTGGTAGTCCGGGCAACGTCGGTGTTGCAGGCAATTTCGCCGACGCAGGAGTCTTGGGAAGAACCGGGGGAAGGCCGCCCAAAATGCCACCGAGAGCGCCACAGATCGGATCGGCCGAACTCTGACCCAACAACCCGCACAGGAAGTCCGTCGGGTTGCTGATGCTGCCGAAAATCAACTGAGCCATGTTGGCACGGTTGTCGAGTGCGCCGTACTTCGCGTTGTAGGCAAACGCGACGTTAGACAGCGCCGTCGGTGCGGACTTGATCAGTTCAGTGAGCGAGGCCTGGTTGTTGGCCAAGATGTCGCTGACTACTGCCAGGTTGTCGACGTTGCCGCGAATGGATGTTCGGTTCTCGGCAATGAAGCCTTTGACGTCTATGAGCGCAAGGCTCAGCGCCTTGAGTGTCGCGGAAAGGTCGTCACGCTCGCCGGCCAGAACCTTGGAGACTCTGGCGGTGCTGTCGTTGAAGTTCCTGACGGCCGTGTCGTTCTTTTTGAGCGTCGATACGAAGGTCTCGACTTCGGTGAGGCTTCCGAAGAGTTCTTCCTTGTTGTCGGAGAGAGTCGCAGACAACTTGGAGAAGTTCTTGATCGTCTCATTGAACTGGGCACCCTGCCCGTCAAAGGACTTCGCGGTGTTGTCTATGAGGCGACTGAGCGATCCATTCTTGTTGGCGCCCTGCGGCCCAAGCGCTGTGGTGAGATCGCTGATCGAGCTGTAAACCTGATCGAGCTCAACCGGAACCGCCGACCGCTTGACACCGAGGATGGCGTTGTTCGGGAGAACGGCCCCACCCTGATAGGCCGGCGACAGCTGCACGAATCGGTCACCGACGATGGATGGGGAGACGATCGCTGCCTTGACGTCGTCGGGCAACTTGAACTTGCCTTCGTACGACATCTTTACTTCGACGACATCACCCTTGGGCTTCAGGCTCACGACCTGTCCAACAGGCACACCCAGAATGCGTACGTCGGAACCCTTGTAGAGCGAGTTTGCCTGCGCGAATTGGACCGTGACATAACGCGAGCCGCCACGAGAAGAGAGCGCGACAATGCCGGCCACGATGAGCGCAAGCAGCACGAAGACCGTCAGGAACTTCGAGAGGCCAGCGAACCGCTTCATGAAACTGGTCATGGAACCAACCCTCCGAGAATGCCTGCGAGTTGGCCCGCGACGCCGAGCGGATCGTTACCGGGGACGAGGTCCACGTAGGTGTCGAACCAGGGTCCCGAGCCGGTGGCGTTGGCAAACACCCGAGTGAACGGAGCGTAAGTTCGCAATCCCTCGTCGAGACTAGCTTCGTTTGACCGCAGCATGTCGGTGACTTTCTTCAACTGGGCTAAGGCCGGCTTGAGATCGGCGCGGCTGTCCTTGATCAGTTTGCGCAACTCATTCGACAATGACTCCGTCGAAACCAACAGGTTGTGAATCGACTGACGTCGGGCCGCGATAGCGTTGAAGAGCGTGTCGGAGTCCTTGAACAATGTCGTCAACTCGGAGTTGCGCGAGTTGAGGACGCCCGTGACCTTCTTGAGGCTCACAAGCAGGGTATTTATCTGTTCGTCCCTCGCCGCAAGGTTGCGCGAAAGATTAGAAACACCCTTGAGTGCGCCCTGGAAGTCCTTGGGCGTGTTCTCCGAAAGGTCCGACAGTGAATCAAGCGCCTCGGACAATTGTGGAACATCGATCTTGTCGGTCGTCTCGCTCAACGTCGAGAATGCGTCGACGATCGTGTAAGGGGCGGTCGTGCGCGACACAGGGATCGTCGCACCCTTGGGCAATTGCCCTGGGCCTTCGGGGATGAGCGCCATGTAGTCCGCACCGAGGAGCGTCTTGACCCTGATCGCAGCGCCGGTCTCTGTGCCGAACTCCGTGCCCTTGTCCAGGACAAACTTGAGCCGGACGTGATCGCCCTGAAGTTCAATGGCCTTGACGTTGCCGACACTGACTCCGGCGATACGAACTTCTTGGCCGGACTTGAGTCCACCGAGTTCGCTGAAGTTGGCGTAATAGGTGTCGCCACCACCGATCAGGGGAAGCTGATCAGCCTTGAACGCGCCCAACATGACCAACGCCAGAGTGGCCAGGCCGATCAGACCAACGGTCACGGGGTTTCTTTCGCGGAACGGCTTCATCAGTTGTCCCCCGCTTCGCATCGAGCTGAGCCGGACTGAACGCCGTCGGGACCGCCGCCGATTACAAGCTGCGTCTCGTTCTCAAGCCCTGGAACTCCAGGAATGGCAGGCAAGTGGATAACGCCCTTGAAATTGCACACGTAGAAGTTGAACTCCGAACCGAAGGTCGCTGCATTGCCGATTCTGGCAAGTTTGAACGGGAGGATCTGAATCGAGTCCGAGATCGCCTTGAGGTTGCCTGGCTTACTCAGGTTGGACGTGAGCCGGTCGAGCTGCGAAATGTCCTCAGTCAACGCCGGGCGACCCTGCTTCAAAAGATCGGCCGTTTCGACGGCGAGCCCGGAAATCGAGTCGACGGAGCCGAGGATCGCTTCTCGATCATTCTTGAGCCCTGTCACAAACTGCTGAAGCGTGTCGATGGTGTCGGTGAGCTGCTTGTCGCGGCTTCCAATCGTGTCCAGAACCTCGCTGAGGTTGGTGATGACTTCACCGATCAACTTGTCTCGGCCAGCGAGTGTATTGGTCAGTGAGGACGTCCGGGCCAACAGGCTTTCGAACGTGCCGCCCTCTCCCTGGATGGTCTGGATGAGTTCGTAGGCGAGCTTGTTGGTGTCGTCCGGGGAAAGCGCTTGGAAGACCGGCTTGAAACCGTTGAACAAGACGTTGAGGTCCAGGGCTTCTTCGGTCCGGCTCTCGGGAATGACGCTGCCCGGCTTGAGGACTGACCTGGCGCCGTCGGAGCCCTGGGTCAAGGCAAAGTAGCGCTGGCCCACGAGGTTGCGGAACTTGATCCTGATGTTGGTGTTCTCGGTGAGCGGAGTATTGGCATCGACCGAAAAGGTGACAATCGCCTTGTTGCGGTGCAGAACTTCAATCTTTTTGACGCTGCCAACTGCGACCC
>JBDSQP010000012.1:0-4380 GCA_039929755.1 Aeromicrobium sp.
GGTCGCGCTCTAGGTAGCAGCCCTGGCCATGGGACTCCGCATCATAGGACTCCGCACCATAGGTACGTGATCGATCCCGGCTTCCTCGAAGTTGTCGCCGCATCGGACATAGCCGAAGCGCTCATACCAGCGCTCGAGGTAGGCCTGGGCGTTGAGTTTGAGGACGCCATCGCCGAAGAGTCTTGACACTTCGATCATGAGTTGGCCGGACAGTCCCTGGCCGCGTACATCTTTGCGTGTACAGACCCGACCGATTTTGAGGCAGTCGTCGCCGGTGAGGACACGTAGGTAGCTCATCGGGCCGTCGCCGTCCGACATCCACATGTGCTTGGTGCCATCGAGGAGGTCGAGGTCATCGACATCGACGTCGTTGACATGTTGCTCCAGGGCGAAGACTGCATCACGAATCTTCCAGATGTCGTAGACGTCTGCCGCGGAGAGCTCGTTTCCGGTCTTGCAGAGGATGGTCACAGGCTCATCTCTTCGCAGCGCAAGCGGAACACGTTCCGAAGATTTCGAGCGTATGGGCGACATCGACGAAGCCGTGTTCGTCAGCGATCTTGTCTGCCCAACTCTCGACGGTCGGACCTTCGACCTCAACGGTGCGGCCGCAGGCGCGGCACACGAGGTGGTGGTGATGTCCTGAACTGCACTGGCGATAGAGGACCTCGCCTTCGTCGTTGCGCAAGGCGTCGACTTCGGCGGCGTCGGCAAGGGCCTGAAGACTGCGATAGACGGTCGAGAGGCCGACGGATTCACCGCGGTGCTTGAGTACGTCGTGAATCTCTTGCGCGCTGGCGAAGCCGTCCAGATCCTTGAGGATCGCCACTACGGCACGGCGTTGCCGGGTGTTGCGGGGCGCGTCAACCATGTGGGTTCCTCCCAAATTCCGCCGAGTCCCAATCTAGACGGGCGGTTCGCCTCTGGCGAAAGGAGCGTACGAGCCCCCCGAGTGGCGCGGTCAGCGCAAAGACTCCCAAAGCGATGACGACGATCGTCGGTCCTGGTTGGGTGTTGATTTCGTAGCTCGACACCACGCCGAAGACGGCGGCGAAAACACCCAGAAGCATTGCCGCTGCGAACGTCGTGCGGAAACTTCGGGTTAGTTGCTGCGCCGTAGCGACGGGCACCACCATGAGTGCCGAAACTAGAAGGAGGCCCACAGTTCTCATCGCGACAGTGATCGTGACAGCCGCCAACACGGCGATCAGGATGCCGTACAGGCGCACCGGGACTCCGCTGACGCGTGCGTGCTCTTCGTCCTGGCAGACGGCAAAGAGTTGCGGAGCGAGACCGATGGCGAGTACGAGGACAACGACGCCGAGGATGCCCACGACCCAAAGGTCGAATGGCGACACAGTGACGATCGACCCGAACAAATAGGCGCTGAGCGTCCCCGCGCCTTTGCCAGCGAGATTTGTCAGGAGAACGCCTCCCGATATGCCCCCGTAGAACAGCATCGCCAGAGCCACATCGCCGCTCGTGCGCCCGTACGTACGCAGCAGTTCGATGACGATCGCGCCAATGGCTGCCACGACGACAGCGGTGAGGATCGGCGCGACATGAGTGAGAAGCCCGAGGGCGACTCCCGTCAAAGCCACGTGGCCGATGCCATCACCGAGCAGGGCCAGTCGTCGTTGCACGAGATAGGTGCCGATAGCGGGGGCGGTCAGTCCGGTGAACAGCGCGGCGAGGAGCGCGCGACGCATGAAGTCGTAGTCGAGGATGTCCATCAGCGCCAGATTCCCTCGGGGCTCAGGGTGCCGGGTTTGGTCGGCTGGCCGGTGTGGGCGTGGACGTGGGCGTGCTCGGCGTCTTCGACTCCGCTCACCGGTCCGCAATATTCGACCATGCCGGCGCGCAAGACAACTGCCCGGTCGATGAGGGGCTTGAGCGGGCCGAGTTCGTGGGCGACAAGGAGCACAGACGTTCCGCTGTTGACCAGGCCTCCGAGGAGTTCGGCGAGGGATTCCTGATTGTCGTGGTCGACCCCGGCGGTGGGTTCATCCATGACGAGGAGATCTGATTTTGTTGCGAGTGCGCGGGCGATGAGAACGCGCTGTTGCTGGCCGCCCGACAAATCGTTGACGGAGTCGCGGAGCCGATCTGACAGGCCCACGCGTTCGACGGACTCGGTCACGGCTTCGAGGTCGGCCCTGTTGCGCCGGCCAAAGAAGCGTCGCCGGGCAAGCCGGCCACTCATGACGACTTCCAGGACAGTTGACGGCACGCCTGAGGTGGCAGTTGAACGTTGTGGGACGTAGCCCAATCGTTGCCATTCCGAGAACCTAGCCAACGGCGTTCCGAACAGTTCGACCGTGCCCCCCGACATGGGGACGAGGCCGATCGCGGCGCGGACGAGCGTCGATTTGCCCGATCCGTTGGTGCCGAGCAGCGCCACGAATTCGCCCTGAGCCACGTCGAGGTCGACCTGTTTGAGCACAGGTCGGCCTCCGAGGTTGACGGTGGCGTCACGGATGGCGAGAGGTGCGGTCATGAACAGTTGTCGGCTTTCGCAATGGCGTTGAGATTCTTGGCCATCAGTGTCAGGTAGTTTTCGTGCGCGGTCTTGTCACTGAGGCCCTCGATCGGATCGAGCGTAGCGGTTTTCGCTCCCGTTTCACGGGCCACGGTGTCGGCGATCGCCGGGCTTACAAGTTCCTCGGTGAAGATCGTCGTGATCTTGTCCTTGTGGACGAGTTTGGTGATGTCGGCGAGCTGCGCAGGCGATGGCTCATTGCTCGGATCGATACCGGCGATAGGGATCTGGGTCAGTCCGTAGCGGTTGGCAAGGTACTGGAAGGCTGCGTGACTTGTGACGATCGTGCGCGTCCGGCAGGTCTTCAGGCCGGCGGTGAATGTGGCATCGAGGTCGGAGAGTTGGGTGATCAGCTTTTGCGCGTTGGCCATGAATTGCTTGGCGTGGGCGGGGTCGATTTGCGACAACTGTGTCGAGACGGCCTTGGTCACGACAATCATGTTGCGGGGGTCGAGCCATGAATGTGGATCTTTGCTGCCGTGCTCGTGGCCTTCCTCCTGAACTCCTGCCTGAAGGTTCTTGAGTGACACGAGCTTGGCGACGTCGATGGTGCCCTTGGCCGGGCGATCGGCTTGGTCAACGGCTTGGTCGACAGCTGCCTGGAAGCTCTTTTCGAAGATCACCAGATCGGCATTCTGCACGGCGCCGACTTGTTTCGGCTTCAGTTCGATGTCATGGGGTTCGGCTCCCGGGGCGGTGAGGTTGTCGACGTTCGCATACGACCCACCGACCTGTTCGGCGACGAAGGCGAAGGGATAGAACGACGCGACTACTCTTGTCTTTCCGTTGCCATCGGTCGAGGACCCGCAACCGGTCAGGAGCAGCAGGACAGCGATGGCAGTGACAGTCATTTTCTTCACGTGAATCATCTTGAATGAAATGACAATCATTGTCAAATAGGTTCAGGGTGGCTCCTCCCCAAAGTGGCTGCCGATCGGTCGGCCGTTATGCTCGAAGAACCTTGGGCGTGCGTGGTTACGACGCTCTGCCGTCGCAAAAACGTGCACAAGCCCACCGACACCCAGCCGGAAGAAACACATGGCTCCTTCAACCGTCGACACCGTCGTCAGCCTCTGCAAGCGACGCGGGTTTGTCTATCAATGCGGCGAGATCTACGGCGGCACCAAGTCCGCCTGGGACTATGGGCCGCTCGGAGTCGAGCTCAAGGAAAACATCAAGCGCCAGTGGTGGCGTTCGATGGTTCAGAGCCGCGACGACGTTGTCGGTCTTGACTCGTCGGTCATCCTCCCGACCCAGGTATGGAATGCCTCGGGTCACCTTGCCGCGTTTGTCGATCCGCTGATCGAGTGCCAGAACTGCCACAAGCGCTATCGCCAGGACCATTTGCAAGAGGCCTACGCAGAGAAGAAAGGCATCGATGACCCGGACTCGGTCGACGTCGCCCTCATTGCCTGCGCAAATTGTGGCACCAAAAACGCCTGGACCGAACCCCGCATGTTCAACGGCTTGCTCAAGACCTACCTCGGCGCGGTCGAATCCGAAGAGGGCCTTCATTACCTTCGCCCAGAGACCGCTCAGGGCATCTTCGTCAACTTCACCCAGGTCATGACGAGTGCGCGCAAGAAGCCCCCGTTCGGCATCGGGCAGATTGGCAAGAGCTTCCGCAACGAGATCACACCTGGCAACTTCATCTTCCGCACGCGCGAGTTCGAGCAGATGGAGATGGAGTTCTTCGTCGCGCCCGGCACCGATGAGGAATGGCACGAAACCTGGATCAAGACACGTATGGACTGGTACACCGCCCTCGGCATCGATCCGGAAAACCTGCGTCTCTACGAACACGCGCAGGAAAAGCTTTCGCACTACTCCAAGCGCACGGT
>JBDSQP010000013.1:0-10296 GCA_039929755.1 Aeromicrobium sp.
CAGGCCAATCTCGGAAACGCCGATGACCTCAACCTTGCCGTCGAGGGCGCAGACTCCGAGGGCGTTTTCGTCAACGGGGTCGGACCGTCAACGATGGACATCACTCTCACTCGCAACACGTACACGAACGAGCGCGGCCTGGGCGGCTTCTCGGCCAACGGCCTCGAGATGGTCACCATGGGCAAGGGCTCAAAAATAACGATGAAGGTTCGCGACAGTAACTTCTCCCGCTCCCCCGGCGACGTCATCGAGGAGGGCGCACTCGGCACTGATGCGCGACTCGACCTCACCATCGAGCGCGTCACTGCAGAGCGATCAACAGGAGTCGGCAACTCCTTGGTGCTCCCGTTCAACAACGGCGATTGCCTGCTGGCAGGCAGCCTTGGCGCCCGCAACACGATCCTCCTGACTGTGCGCGACAGCAGGCTAACCAATTGCTCGAACAATGGTCTCGCCGTCGGCAGCAACGTCGTCAACGGCAACGGTCCGACGAAAGAGATCCGGGTCGATGTGGACAACACCGTGATCACAGGCAATCGCGGCGGAAACCTCTCGGTCCGCAACTTCACGAAGCTCGACCTGTTGAGCATCAAGGCCCAGCGATCGGATCTTCGCGGAAGCAAGGGCCTCGGGTCGTCCATCGCCAATTTCTCTGCCGAGGACCTTGGCCAAACCACTCGGAGCACTGTCGACATCGGCGGTGGCGCCCTCAACAGCCTCGGCGGCAACTGTCTGGCGGGAGGACTTCTGGCGGCAAACGTCCTCAGGTATGACGTCACGGCCCGCCAAAACTGGTGGGGTCAAAAGGGTGGGCCAGGCGCACTCCGCACGTCCGCGATGGGCGGAGAACTCGACGCGGCGAATCCGCTCGGGACTCCCCCGACCGGGTGTCGGTGAGGCCGACGCCTAGGCGCCGGGTATTTTCGCGCAGGAATTGATTGCCGGCTTGCCCGCGAACCTTGCCTTCAGGAATGCGACAGCTCCGGGGGCTCCGACGGCGATCTCGGTCAGGTGCTCGCCAACAAGTTTCTCGACACTTTGGACCGTCACACCGGCCGCGCAGAACCGACGCATGACGGCGCGAGCTGGCGCGATCGGGGCGAATTCGTCGAGCACAGTGTGATAGTGATAGACCGCCGTCTTCGGCACAGAATTGATGAACATCGGGCTGTTGTCGGCCAGCATTTTGGCTACCGGTGGAGTGTCCAGGGCGTTCGGAAATCCCTCGATGTCGGCCAGGCGAAGGAACGGATAGCGCTCGGCCGCGTCAAAGAGGCAATCGCGTTCGGTGGCTTTGAGCTTGGCGTTGCCTGAGGCGTTGAGGTACTGCCCGAGTTTGAGCTCGGGATATGCCCTGTTGAAACCATTGATCCCCATCGGAATGGCACCGCCGCCGATGCTGCCGCTGAAGGCGTCAATGGTCGTCCGGACGTCGCCCAGGAGACCACCGAGTGCGAGGCCACTGATCGTCAGTTCGGGCGCATAGCTCGGCTGCAGCTGGGCAGCGGTGACGCTGGCGAGACTGCCGCCGGAGTAGCCCCAGATGCCGATCTTTGCCGTTGGCGAGATGGCAGCCGGACCGAAATTTCGGGCCGCGCGTATGCCGTCGAGTACGCCGGGCGCCTGCGTGCCGGCGACCAGGAACTCCGATCTCGGACCCTCATAGTCGGGCACCGAAACGGCCCAGCCCTGAGAGAGCGCAAGCGCAATCAGCGGCGTTTCGCCCTGCGAACCGGTGAACCCTCCGTCCAGACCGCGCAACGCAAAGGACGGGGCACAACGTCCCGCCACCCCGTCCTCGGCAGTTTGATAGGAGATGAGTGGGCGATCCCCGGGGCCTTTCCACGTGGATTTGGGAACCAGGACTGTGGTCACCGTCGCGCTTGGACGAGTCTTGCTGTCCTGGGTGCGGTATTTGACCTGCCAAGCCTGAGCCGGCACCGGGATTCCGAAGGCCTTGGCCGACACAGCGCGCGACGAAAGGACGTCGCCGTTGTGGAACGTCGCAATGTTGGCCGGCACTGCGTAGAACGGATCATCCTCCGGCACCGGAATCGTTGCAGCCGGCGAAGGGGAAGCGGTCGCCGTTGTCACTGTCAGCAGCGAACACAGCAGAGTCGCGAGGGCGGTCGTCGAGCGTTTCATCAGTCCTCCGGGCCGGGCGTTTGACCGAAACCGTATCCCGCAATCGACTATTTGGAAAGCCCTCTTACCAGATATTTTGCTGATCTGCGGAGCGGCTAGCCGCGGAGCGAGACTTCTATCAACCGACTCGCTTCGGCCCTGATCAGCGGGACCTGGTTGTCCCACTCGGCATCGCCCGTCCATGTGCTCACGAGCCCGGTCAGCGCCCCCGCCAACGCAATCGCCGTCAGATGAAAGTTCCGCCGCTCGATAACGCCGTCGCTGGCGAGCCGGTCGGCCTCGACTTCGATGAAGGTAACGAAACGGTCGATGGCTGCGCGGCGATGGGCCTCTGCAGCAGGACTGACCCCGACCGTCTCGACAAGCGCGATTCTTGCCCACCGACGATCCGAAGTCATCACGTCGAAATAGGCATTTGTCGCGGCGGTGACCCGCGCGGTGACGTCGTCGGGATCCTGTGCGTTGAGCGATTCTGCGACCGCCGTCAGGGCGCGCTCGTTGACATCGTCATGAAGGGCCAGGAGCAGTGCCTCGCGCGACTCGAACTCCTCGTAGAAGTTGCGAGTGGAAATCGTGGCGCGAGAACAAAGGGCCTCGATCGATACGCCGCGATAGCCATCGTTGCCGAATGCGTCGAGAGCGGCATCCATCAAACGACGCCGTCGGTCGCCGCGCCGCTCGTCGACTGTCTTGCTGGCATATCGCCGTTCTTCGCGCGGGACTGATCCGGAAGCTTCTGCTGACACGGACTCATGGTTGTCGTGGTCAGACCTCTTGTCAAATGTGACGCGAGGCTGTTAGCGTCCATCTGGTCAGTGACCTTACCAGTCTGGTCGGGTTCCCAATTCGAGTCTGGACATCTCATGATTCAACCGTTACGCGCCCTCCTTCTTTCTTCGCTCGCCGTCGCGCTCGCCGCCTCTCCGGCCGACGCAGCGGGCCTCTCCTTTGCCTCATACGCCAGTTATGACACGGGCAGCGGGATAGGTCCGGGCCCAGCCCCCGTCAGCACCGTTGCGGCAGATTTCACCGGTGACGGATCGCCCGACGTCGCCTCTGTCAGCAATTTCGGCCAAGCCGAATCGATCCTGATGCCCAACAACGGGAATGGCACATTCGGTTCACCCCGCGCGATTTCCGGTACGAACGGCTCGCAATCGCTCGCCGCCGGGGATGTCGACGGCGATGGCGATATCGATATCGTCGGAATGAGTCCGTCGAGCGCCGTCGTCGTTGGCAATGATGGATCGGGCCATTTCAGCGTCAAGCAAACTCTGTCCCTCTCGCTCGGAGCCCAGATCGAGGCGATCCTCACCGACGCCGATGCGGATGGAGATCTCGACATCGTCGCGCAGACATTCGGGTCCATCCAGACCCGCCTCAACAACGGCACCGGAACTTTCACCACCGGCCCGACGACGCAGACGCCGGGCGGCTATTTCGTCTCGGCAATCACTGCGGCCAAGGTCGACGACGACGGCATCGGAGACCTGTTTGCAGTCGACGGCGCGAGCGGAACCATCATGGCCCTTCGCGGTTCACACACCGGTTCATACACCGTCAGCGGGCAACTGGCCGGCGGCGGACTGGTGCCCGAGGACGTTGCTGCTGTCGATCTCAATCGGGACGGAATCGACGATGTCGCGGCCATCGGGTCGTTCAGCTTCACCCTTTCGACCGGACTTTCCAACGGCTCGGGCGGATTTCTCGGCAGCGTGGCGACTCTCCAGGATGGAGGGCCTGGCCCGACCAGCCTCGGTGTCGGCGACTTCAACAAGGATGGACACAATGACCTCGTGATCTCCAACCTCGCGTCACCTGCACCGAAACTTCGCGTACATGCGAACAACGGGACGGTACAGCCGACCCTTTCTGGTCAGTTCGCGGTGGGGTCACTTCCCCAGAACCCGGCAATCGCCGACTACAACCGCGATGGACGACTCGACATCGCCACGGCCGGGCCCGGCAAGTTGTACGTGCTGCTGAACACGACGTCCTGAGGGGCTGGGACAGGCGCCTCGGGGCGCCTAGCTCTCTGCCAACTTCTTGAGTGCGGCCAGGCGGGTGTCCCACGCAGTAGCAAGTTCGGCCATCCGTCGTGCGGTCGCCTGAAGGCGCTCGGACCGC
The DNA here is from genome assembly GCA_039929755.1 of Aeromicrobium sp. GTDB lineage: Bacteria > Actinomycetota > Actinomycetes > Propionibacteriales > Nocardioidaceae > JACMOZ01. The sequence goes on from JBDSQP010000013.1 coordinate 4,273, forward strand.
GGTGAATAGAGAACCTCGCGACCAACCTTGCGGGAGCTCACGAGGCCGGCGTGGTCAAGCACGACGAGGTGCTTCAGCACCGCTGGCCTGCTCACGGGCAGGTTACGGGCAAGCACTGTGGCCGAGCCCTCACCGCGCTCCGCAAGCGCGGTGAGGACTTGCCAGCGCGTCGGGTCGCCGAGCGCGCTGAACACCTCGACTTCGGTGACAGACACTCAGGCCGCCACGCCTGCAGCGTGTGTCTCGAGGTCGCCGAGCTCCCGCGGCCAGCCTTCGGAGTGTGCGTTGAACATGTCGATGCGATCTTTGGCCGAAATCGCGAGGGCTCCGAATCCACTCTCGACCACGCGAACGCGAGTCGCTCCACCTTCGGTTGCGAGCAAGAACTCGACGAGCGTCGAGTTGCCCTCTGCAAGTGTGACGCCGGCTGGAACCTCCATTTGGCGCCAGCGGAAGGCAAAGCGACTCGTCGGCTCCACGGCTTCCACCGTGCCGTTGATCTGGTGGCCATCCCAGCGCACTTCGAGCGCTCCGCCGGGGCGCAGGTCGATGTCTGCACCGGCCTCGCCGAACCACGTGCCAAGATGCTCGGCTTCTGTGATTAGCGACCAAACACGTTCAACGGGTGCTTCGATCAGTACCTCGCGATCGATGATGTCTGTGTTCATTCTGGTATCTCCTGTATAGAAAACAATGTGTAACCCTGAGATTACACATCACTTCCCTAACGTGCAACCCCTAGGTTACACATCTAGGGTCACGGCAGAGATCGCAGCACCAGATGGCCGTTTGCCACGAGTTTCGACGTTCCCGCGATGATGTTGACCCTTCCGTCCAGCGAGCCGCTTCCGGTCGCGTTCCGGTAGCGGCCGGTCCCACCGGTCACCGTCCATGTGCCGGTGCCGTGGAACTTGCCTACTCCGGTGACGCATCCGACGTCAAGACTCGTGATGGTGAGGGAACCGTCGGCCGCCTGCAGCGTCTCGACGTTGGTATTCACGAGCCCTCCGAGGCAACTCAAACCCAGGCCAGTCACTTTGGCCGCTCCGTGTGCCGTGATCGGCCCCATAGGATCCGAAACGCCGGAGCCGTCAAAGGTGAACGTGGTCGGCCCGGTGACTGCCACGGTTCCCGACCACGTGGCCGTGAAAGGGACCGCGCTGCCTGCCGCATCGGCCTCCTCAGCATTGCTGAAAATGGCAGCGAACAAGATGCCCAGCGAGCCGAGGACTGCCGCCAAGTAGCGAATACTTCTTGTCACGGTTTTCATCAGGCCCAGTTCATACGAACTGAGCCGTCGGCACATCGGGCATTCACCCCATCTTTAGAGGCGCAACCGGATCTCAGCGGCCAACCTTTGCGGTGCCTCGATCGAAACCCAGTGGCCGATGCCTGCGAGCGTGATGACTGATGCGCTCGGACGAAGCGACTTCATCCGCTCGGTCATGGCCAGAACGGCGATCGGATCCTCTTCGCCCCAGACCAGCGTGAGCGGGCCCGGGAAGTCGACGAACGCAGCCGTCCAATGGGCCTGGTGAACCCGGCGCTCCTCGATATAGCGGATGAGCACGGGCATCAGGCGGTCGCCGCGGTTGTAGCGGATCACCGCGACCAACGCGTCGATGGCGCCGGCCGGCGGAGGGGCCGATCGGGTGAAACTTTCCATCAGACTGCGGCGGAGGATGACGGGCGGGAGCGAGAATGGGCTGACTCGCGCCGGCATGCGGAGCGTCAGCCGCTGACCCCGAGTGAGCTGCGCGAGGTCGATGAAGATCGAACCATTCGTGAGCAAGATCTGCTGAATGTCGAAACCAAGCGTGCCGGCATTGCTGCGGCTGGCGAGCTCCGCCGTGACGGTGTCGCCCATGTCGTGCGCAACGATCACACAGCGATCCACGCCCAGTTCGCTGAGCAGACCTTCGACGATGTCGGCCTGGTCGAACAAGGAGTAGGAAGAGTCAGGCGATTTGTCGGAGAACCCGTAGCCCGGAAGGTCGAACGTGATCACGCGTCCCGGCAACTCCGGAATCACCGATGCCCAGTCGTATGACGATCCGGGAAAACCGTGGATGAGGACGATCGGCACGGCCCCCGTCCCGCTGTCACGGACGAACACCTCGCGTCGACCGACCGTGATCATTCGGCCGCCATCAACCCATTCGCGAAGCGGCTCTGGTAGGGGGGAGGGCATCCTCGATGATCCCACGCCGAACCTTCCGGTTCGTTGGGAACGCGACATGGGACGCTGAACTCATGGTCGAGTTGAACGTACTTGGTGAGCCGCTTCAGCCGTGTGGGATGGATCCGGTCACCGGCTTCTATCGAAATGGGGACTGCTCCTGCGGACCCGAAGACGCCGGCCTGCACGCGGTATGCGCGGTGATGACCCGCGAGTTCCTCGAGCACCAGCGTTCGATCGGCAATGACCTTTCAACGCCCCGCCCCGAATGGGGTTTTCCTGGACTTCATCCGGGCGACCGCTGGTGCGTCGTCGCGGTGCGCTGGCTCCAGGCCCAATCTGATGGCGTGCCGGCGCCGGTGGTGTTGGCCTCGACCAACGCGCGGGCGCTGGAGGTAATTCCGCTTCGGACTCTCGAAGAGTCGGCGATCGACGTTCCGGACGATCCCAGCTCAATCACCTGACGCCAAGCTGAGCAGCCGCCGACTCCACGCGACCAATACGTGTCTACGCTCGTAGACATGGCCACAGTCATCCTCGTTCGGCACGGTCGCACTACCGCGAATGCGAGCGGCGTGCTCGCCGGTCGGACCGCCGGCGTAAAGCTGGACGAGATCGGCCGGGACCAGGCGGCTCGCACGGGCGAGCGCCTGAGCGTGTTGCCGTTGGTCGGCGTTGTCTCCAGCCCACTGGAGCGCTGTCGGCAGACATCGCGCGCGATCCTCGACCAGCAGGCTGGCTCCCCGGCGGCTCCGATCGAGCGCGGCATCACAGAGTGTGACTACGGCGCGTGGCAGGGCCGCAACCTCGGCGAACTGGCCAAGGAAGAATTGTGGTCGGTCGTGCAGGCGCACCCCGCAGCCGCAGCGTTCCCTGGCGGGGAATCGATGGCGGCGATGCAGGCTAGGTCGGTTGCCGCGATCCGAACCCACGACGCGGCTTTCGAGGCGGAGCACGGGCCCGGCGCCGTATGGGTAGCGGTCAGTCACGGCGACATCATCAAATCGATCCTGGCCGACGCTCTCGGCATGCACCTCGATCTCTTCCAGCGCATCAACGTCAACCCCGGATCGGCCTCAATCGTGCGCTACGGGACTTCCCGACCGAATGTCGTCGCCATGAATACCGACGCAGGAGACCTGTCATGGCTCCGCGCCAACGTCGAATCAGATGACGCACAGGTCGGTGGCGGCGCGGGCCATGATGCGCGGCCCTCAGGTCGCTCCTAACATTGAACCCATGCCACCAATCGTGCACGAATTCGACTGGCCCGATCGGCTCGTCGTCGGCACCGTTGGCCAGCCGGGGTCGCGCACGTTCTTCCTCCAGGCTCGCAGCGGTGCCCAGCTCATCAGTGTCGCCCTCGAGAAGGAACAGTCGGCCGCACTCGCCGAGCGGATCGACGAGGTCCTCGACGAACTGATGGCCGACGAAGGCAACCCGTTCAGCATCCCGGCCCTGACATCAGACGAACTCGTCGACAATGATCCGTTGGATCAGCCTGTCGAGGAGGAGTTCCGTGCCGGCGTAATGAGCCTGGGCTGGGACCCGTCGACGGCGCAGATCGTGATCGAAGCCTTCCCCATCCTCGAGCCGGATGCAGAGGCAATCGAACCTATTGAAGTGGTGGACCCGGAGCAGGTTCTGCTGGTTCGGATCCCAGTCGGCACCGCGCGCGCCTTTGCCAAGCGCACTCGCGAGGTGGTGAGCGCAGGCCGACCTCTCTGTCCTCTCTGCGGCGTCGCGATGGATTCCGAGGACCACATCTGCGAACTGCCCGACGGATTCCGTTGACATCGGAACCTGATCTTCTCGACGGGGAACTCGAGCTGACAAACCGGATCATGCCGGCGTCGAACGCGACCTTCGTCGGCCACATCGGTGACGTCGCCATCGTCTACAAGCCTGTCACGGGCGAGAGGCCGTTGTGGGACTTTCCCGACGGCAATCTTGCCCAACGGGAGGTCGCCGCGTATGCGCTCTCGGAGTCGTTCGGCTGGAACATAGTGCCGCGCACGTGGTTGCGCGACGGACCGCTGGGCATGGGGATGGTGCAGTTGTGGCAGGAGCCCGACCCCGACCAGAGCGCGGTCGACCTGGTTCCGTCAGATGGCATGCCTGCAGAAGGGTGGCGCCACGTTCTCGACGGACTCGACGGACAGGGCCGTCCGGTGTCGCTCATCCACGAGGACTCACCCGTGCTGCGACGCATGGCGGTGTTCGACATCATCGTGAACAACGCGGACCGCAAGGGTGGCCACGTGCTCGAAATGGCCAACGGACACCGTCACGGCATCGACCATGGACTCACCTTCCACACTGAGCACAAACTTCGCACCATCCTTTGGGGCTGGCTGGGTCAGGACCTCCACTCCGACGAGCTCGAAGGGATCGAACGCGTCCGCTCCGACCTGACCGGCAACCTCGGCGACACGCTTGCCGGTTTACTCGCCGATCCCGAGGTCGCCGCCTTGGCTGCACGTTGCGACCTTTTGCTGCGAGAGCCCCGATTCCCCGCTCCACAGGGCGCTATGCCAGCCGTACCCTGGCCCCCGTTCTGACCCGGACGCTCAGACCGCAGCTTCCCACCCAAACCCGTCCGGGTCGGCGAACGTTCCCGCGTCGGTCGCAATGACGATTTGATGCGATCCGGTTCCCTCTGGGGTAACCCCCGCATCCTTGGCGAGAGCACGGCGGCCGTAAAGCGCGACCTTGATGTTCGATGTGTCGAACTCGACGTACTTGCTGCCAAAACTCTTCGCCACCCCGAGGCCGCGGTCGACGTAGAACCGCTTGCTCGCCTTGACGTCCGCGACTCCCAACAACAGGACGACGTCATCGATCTGCCGCGTGGCCGGTCCGGCTTCCTTCTTCGACGACGTAGCGACCTTCCAGATCGTGCCGTCTGGCGCGCGTACAACACCGCCGTAGCCCCAGAAGCCCTTGGAGGCCGGCTTCAATGTCGTGGCACCCGCTTCGACAGCGGTGCCCATGAGGCTGTCAACCGTCGAGGGTTGGGACACGACGAGTGACAACGTGAACCCACGAAATCCGCTCGTCGGCGCGTGCGAGGCGCGCACGTCCAGTCGGTCACCCAGGTCGAATGCGGCAGAGTAGAAAGCCTTCGCGGCGGTTGGGTCAGGAACTTCGAGCATGATCGATTTGATAGATGTCATGCCACTCAACGTAGGTGCGCATCCGCGATCCGCGCTTCTTCATTCCTGACCGGTTGGCCAACAGCCGGCAGGTACGTCATCAGCGTTCACCAATAGTGGGCCCGGGGGCCAATGGTGCGACCCATCGAACCCGAAATCCACAGCACGGCTCCGACGAGAACCAGAATGATCCCGATAGTCCACAGAATTGAAATGTTCAGCAATGCGCCCAAGATCAGCAGAATCACGCCACAGGTAATCATGGAAATCGCTCCTTGCGGTTTGACGGCTGATGAAGTTCAGCCGACAACAGAGCGATACCCGCATTCGAGCTTGTTGAAACATCAGAGACTGTGCTACAAGTTGGCTGAATACCTCCACCAAAATGGGGTACTGACGCTACGTGGATACTCCATCGGCAACCGCCTGGTTCCTCCATAAGAAGGCCTAAGAAAGGCAACAGAAATGCGTATTGGAAGTTCACTGGCCCTTATTGCACTCGGTGCGATCATGGCTTTCGCCGTCACCGACCGAATCAATGACATTGATCTAACGATGGTCGGGTACATCCTGCTGGGAGTCGGGGCACTCGGACTGGTCGTCACGCTAATCCTCAGTGGTCAGAACCAAGAAGGAACCCGCGGCGGACAACCACCTGCCGTGTAACTCTTTACGCCGATTGCGATCCAA
>JBDSQP010000014.1:0-4520 GCA_039929755.1 Aeromicrobium sp.
TCGATGGCCTGGCCGGACAGATCTCGTTCCTGACCACCGATCCAGCGGTAGATCCCCCTCGACGTTGACCCGGCGAGGAGCGATTCATACGTCGCAGTCATCGTCAGTTCCTTTCGACCAGATGAAAAGAAGCATAGTGATCGCTCGTGTAGTAGGTCTCGCCTTCTGATCCACGAATGAGTCGGCGCGGGCCGCGGTCGTTGGAGTTGGGGGTCGCAACCGTGAATTCCCGGTAGTAGCCGTTGGGCTTCGCCGGCAGCCTGTGCTCACGATTGCCGAAGACCATGTCGTCCTGGCGGTAGGGAAACGGTCCGCCGCTATCGATGAGGGCGAGTGTTTCGCGCGCTTCCTTCGGGAGATCGGCGACTGTGAATGCGCCGACGTGTGAAGATGATGGATTCTCAGGCAAGTCACTCTTGTCGGCCTGGAAAACCAGCCAACCAGCCGCGAGCATCACGACAACGACCGCTCCGACGATTTGTCCCAGGGACTTCGGGCCCCTAAAACGCAAGGGCCTGTGCCCGTCTCCTGACTTCGCGGCCCCGGTCTTCCCGGAGTGCATCGATCGGGCGGCCCGGCAGCGACTCATCAGACGTGAACAGCCATACGTCTGCCTGATCATTGTCGAAACCGACGTCAGAAAGGAGAGTCAGCGTGCTGCCCAGTTTCTTGACGATCTTGCCGTTGACAATGCAGTCGGCGGGTATGCGCTGGTCGTGGCCGTCCTGAATCGCGATGAGTTCACGCTCGCGTATCCACTGGCGTACCCGGTTGGGTGACACCTGAAGTTTGTCGGCTGCTTCGCGCACTGATAGCCAGGACGTAACGAGTTGCTCGAGTTGATCCACGGATAAAGCGTGACACGCGCCGAGGGGGAGCAAGGAGTGCGGGGCAGAGTTCTCTAGACTTGCCAACGGGGTTTACATTTTGAGCCCTTGCCGGTCAAGGAGGACATTCGTGGCAGCGATGGGCGATGAAGCCCTGATCGGACGTGTCCTCGACGACCGCTACGTCATCGGTCAGCGCATTGCGCGCGGGGGCATGGCTAGCGTATTCATGGCCACCGACCAGAGGCTCGACCGTGTCGTTGCCGTCAAAGTCATGCACAGCGGGCTCGGTGACGACCGCCAGTTCACCGAACGCTTTGTCCGCGAAGCCCGTTCGGCCGCCAAGCTCAACCATGCCAATGTGGTCGCGGTTTTCGACCAGGGTTCCGACGGCGAGATCACCTATCTCGTGATGGAGTATGTGCCGGGCAACACCCTGCGCGACATCATGCGCGAGGAATGCCCGATGCCTCCCCGACGCGCCCTGTCGCTCATCGAGCAGGTCCTGATCGCCCTGTCCGCAGCCCACGCCGCCCACATCATCCACCGCGACGTCAAACCCGAAAACGTGCTGATCACGCCTACTGGTGACATCAAGGTTGCCGACTTCGGCCTCGCGCGTGCAGTCAGCGCCGCGACTACGGCAACCGGCGGCACGCTGATCGGTACGGTGTCTTACCTTGCTCCCGAAATCGTTGTCAACGACGGTGCCGATGCCCGCTCAGATGTGTACGCGTGCGGAGCGATGCTCTACGAAATGCTGACCGGTCTCAAACCGCACGCCGGCGAGTCGCCCATCCAGGTCGCATACAAACACGTTCACGAAGACATCGGCGCTCCGTCGGCCGTCATTGCAGGCATTCCCCCTTTTCTCGACGCCCTCGTGGCCCGAACGACTGCCCGCGATCGCGACCAGCGATCAACAGATGCCCACGTCATGCTCCAGCAGGTCCGCCAGGTGATTCGGGCGATCGACGCCGGCATCGCTGACGACCCTGACCTGACTCAGGATCTGCTCCCCCGGCCGTCGACGAAGGTGCCGGGTGAGAATTCCGAAGAGACCGAGCCCGTTCCGAAGCTTGATCCCGGCTCCACCGGCACACCGACCGTCATCGTCAACACGGGCGGCTTGGTTGCCGACGACAACGAAGCGACCCTGCATTGGAAGGCCGAGTCGGCTTCCAGCGGCGCCGGTGTGCCCACAGGCCTGCATCCGGTCATGACGCCCGAGCGTTACAAGGAAGTGAAAGGCGGACAACCGACCCACAAACGCGGCAAGTACCTCTTGATCGGCGCGTTGGTTCTCGCGCTTCTCGCCGCACTCATGGGCTATTACTTCGGCGTCGGACGCTATGTCGACACTCCGCAGCTCGTTGGCATGGCCGAGGCCCAGGCGAGGATTGATGCGACCAGCGACGGCTTCACCTTCAAGGTCTCCAAGCGAACGTTTTCCGAAGAGGCTCCCCTTGGCACAGTGATCAAGACTGATCCCAAACCAGGCGCCAAGATCTTGCCCAAAGGAACGATCAACGCCGAGATCTCCAAGGGCAAAGAGCGTTACCAGATCCCCAAGCTCACCGGCAAGAAGGTCGACGAAGCCATCGACGCCTTGACCAAACTGCATCTCAAGATCGGCACCCGGACCGAGAAGTATGACGAAAAGATCGCCGACGGCAAAGTTATCGGGACCAAGCTGAAGACCGGGACACTGGTCAAACGAGACACGATCGTGGACATCTTGGTCAGCAAGGGCCGGGAGCCCATCGACGTCAACAACTATGAAGGAAAGACCGAATCCGAGGCGATCGCCGGGCTCCAAAAGGCTGGCTTCAAGGTTGATGTGAAGCGCGCATACAGCGACTCAACCGACAAGGGTGTTGTCATCAGCCAGGACCCCCATTCGGGCACCAAATTCAAGAAGGACGTCATCACGATCACGGTCTCGCGCGGCCCTGAGTTCATCAAGGTGCCCGACGTCGACGGCAAGCCTCGCAACAGCGCGAAGAAACAGCTCGAAAAGGCCGGCTTCAAAGTCGACGTGTTCGGCGGCAACGGCAACGTGATTGCGCACAACCCGAGCGACAAGGCGCGGGTTGGGTCGACGATCAACATCTACACGCTTCCGTGAAGTCCCGCCTAGCTGCCCTGGCGCTCTTGTCGGTCACCGCCCTCTGGGGTTCGACGTTCATCCTCATCAAGGACATCAACGACCGCTTGCCAGTAGCCGATTTCCTCGGCGTGCGCTTTGCGATCGCGGCTGCCGCCCTGTTTCTTGTGGCGCCACGTGCAATTTCGCGTCTGAGTCCGGAGGTGCGCCGCAGGAGTGTCTACGCCGGGCTCGTCTACGCATTCGCTCAGATCATGCAAACTGCCGGACTCAGTCATACGACGGCGAGCGTGTCGGGCTTCGTCACCGGTATGTATGTTGTCGCGACTCCCCTACTCGCCGCGGCGATTCTGCGGCAGCGCATCCCGCCGCTCGTATGGGTTGCCGTAACCCTGTCAACCGTCGGTTTGGGTTTCCTGTCCCTTCGCGGCTTCCACATCGGCTACGGCGAAGCGATCACGTTGGCCGGCGCCATGCTCTACGCGGTCCACATCGTCGCTCTGTCGCGGTGGTCCTCCCCCGGCGACGCCATGGCGATGGCAACCATTCAAACGGCCACAATCGCGATCGTATGTCTCGCGATCGCCGCACCCGGTGGAGTCGAGTTGGCTCACAACGGTCGCGACTGGGTTGCCGTCGTCTATATGGCGCTCGGCGCAGGCGCACTCGCCATGTTTGCCCAGACTTGGGCGCAAGGTCAGTTGAGCGCCGCTCGCGCCGCCTTGCTGATGACGATGGAGCCCGTGTTCGCCGCGGGCTTCGCAGTGATCTTCGGCGATGAATATCTGGGGATGCGCGTCCTGATCGGCGGCACGCTCATCCTGGCCGCAATGATTCTCGCGGAAAGTTCAGAAGCCCCGAAAATCCTGGAGATAGAGTAAACGCCATGTCGACTCCGCGCATTGCTCCGGGCCAACTCAAAGAGCTCGGGCTGATCAACAACACGATCAGCGTTCTCGCAGGCCGGGTCATCGGGGGCAGGAAGCCCAACATCTTCACCACGCTCGGCCGTCAACGCGGGTTGTTCCGCGCATGGCTTTGGTATAGCTCGAAGATGATGCCCGGCGGCAAACTCCCTCGTCGCGAAACCGAACTCGTCATCCTGCGTATCGCCACGAACCGCGAGTGTGACTACGAGTACGGCCATCATGCGCGGATCGGTCGCAAGGTCGGTGTCACGCAGGACGAACTCGACAACATTCGTGATTCGACCTGGTTCGGCTGGTCGGCACGCGAACGAGCCCTGTTCGCCGCCGTTGACGAGCTCGGAACTATGAGGGACATCGCCGACAAGACCTGGACCGAACTTGCCATCCATCTCAAACAGCCCGAACTGATCGAGCTTTTGCTGCTGAGCGGCCAGTACGAGTCGCTGGCGACAACACTGATGACCCTGCGTATCCAGCCCGACTAGGTCGTCTTGGAAAGCATTTCGGCTACGAGGAATGCCAGCTCCAGCGACTGTGCCCGGTTGAGGCGAGGGTCGCAAAGCGTTTCGTAGCGGTGCGAGAGATCGGCCGCTGACAATGCGGCACCACCGCCGACGCATTCGGTCACGTCGTCGCCGGTGAGTTCCACATGCAACC
>JBDSQP010000015.1:0-5663 GCA_039929755.1 Aeromicrobium sp.
ACTACACACCGTGGTCCAGAGCCGGATCCAGTACAAGCAGACCACCCGTGACTACGTCGCCCGCCGCACTGCCGAAGGCAAAACTGGTCGAGAGATCAATCGCTGCCTTGCCCGCTACGTCGCCCGAGACCTCTACCGCCTACTCGAAAACGGCCCCAAAGCTGCTTGACGAAGCATAGGAGCGTCGCACGAACTGGCGGGCCAATGAATTCCGATCGTCAGGGGCTTCGGCGGTCAGCCAGGACCACGCTGTACACATACATATCCTTGCGCTCGTCACCCACCTGCTCCCATGCGTGTAGGAGCCCTTCTCGTTCGAAGCCGCAAGCCTCGGCCGCACGCCATGAACCCGCGTTCCAGGGCTCGACGAAAAGGTGCAATCGCTCGACCTCGTCGAGCTCGACAGCCCACGCGGTCAGGGCTTGCAGTGCGGCCCGTGCGTAGCCGCGACGGCGAAAACTGGATGCGACCCAGTAGCCAGTTGAGGCTCGTCCCGTGCTGATCTCGTGGAGCCAAAGTCCGATCTGCCCAACGGCCTCGTCGGTCTCGAAGTCAGCGATGGCAAACGAATAGCCAGCGCCCGAAGTGAGCCGCTCGTGCTGTCTTTGGATGTACGCGTCGACATCGGCCGGCGAGCCCGTTGTCGGGACGGTCGTGATGAGAGGGATCAGAGGGTCGTCAGCCGCAGACGCGATGATGTCGGCGTCGCGAGGCTCGAAGGCCCGCAGCTTGCATGGAGGGTTCACCAGGCAGGGGATCGAGATAGGCAACATGCGACGAGTCTGTGAGGTAGTGGCGAACAGTGCAACCGACAAGCACCCCGATCGGGAATCGGGCTGCCGACATGCGGCGGTATGACCTGGATACAGACTGCGCCGGTGCGGGTTCAGGATCGTTGGGCCATTACCCAGCCAAATGCCGCATCCATTCGGATGCCGCAGTCTGGGTGCTCCTGCGCGCGGAGTACGTCCATACACAACGCACGCAGTGCCGCCTCATCTCCTGACTCAGTCAATGGGTACATCATTCCGGTCGATGCCAGCGCGCGATAGGCAACCTCGGCGTCAGGGAACTCACTTACTGACGTGACGGTACCTGAGTCGAGAACGTGGAAGCCGGCGTCGGCAAGCAGTCCGACCGCAGCGCCGGGTTCAGACATGCGTAAGGGTGTGTGGGTATCGGCTTCGTCGACATGTGGTGCGAGTGCTTCACCCAACGCGGCCATGGCCCAACCGAAATCCAAAGGATCAGTCCAGAAGCCAAGCGCCAGTTTGCCGCCTGGCCGTAACACACGATGGGCTTCACTCAAGCCGCCGTCGTCGGCGTAGACGAAGGAATTCACCCCGGTCACCACGTCGAAGGAAGAGTCTTCGAGGGGCATGTCCGTCAGGGAAGCGTGGTGAAGTTCCGCAGTCGGAACTCGACTCTTGGCGATGGTCAACAATCCAGCTGCGGCATCAACTCCGACGACGACACCACCCCGCTGCGCGAAGTGCCGCAGAGCGAGCCCCGCTCCACACCCGACGTCGAGAATCTTCGTGCCAGGACTGACGCCGAGGCTTATTGCGAGTTGCTCGTACAACGGGAGGAAGAGCGGTTCCATGAAATATGCCCAGTCGCGCGCTCGGGCACTCCAGGCGGTGCCCGCTTCCTGCCAACCCATAAGGACCTCCGTCGTCGCGATCGCCTCAACATAGTCCCGTTCTCGTCGAATAGTGGTCAATCACCATCGGCTACAACAGAGCGCGCACTCAGAACCAAGAACCGCGGTCGTACACACAGTTGACGTGTGCCGCTGAGCCGCGTCATAGTGGGCGCGCTGTCGCGGCGGATGGACGCGGGCGTGAGATGGCAGATCCGAGCGGTTCAGGGAGAGGTCTGGTCCGTGCGGCATGGTTGGTACGTGAGCGCACTCGGAGAAGAAGGTCGGAAGGACGGCGATCGTTTCATCGAGTTGAGCGATGGAGCCCGACTCTGGGCCACCATCTCCGGGCAAGGTCCACCGGTGGTGTTGTGCCATGGCGGTCCCGGACTGTGGGACTACCTCGGACCCCTCGCAGCACTCCTGGACGGCAAATTCACCGTCATCCGGTTCGATCAGCGAGGGTGCGGACGGTCTAGCGGAACAGGGCCCTTCACGATCGCTCAGGCCGTGGATGACCTCGAGCAGATTCGTGCGTCTCTCGGCTACGACCGGTGGTCAGTGCTTGGTCACTCGTGGGGCGCTGAACTTGTCTTGAGGTACGCGGCCGCGCAGCCCGACCACACGGCGTCGGTGATCTATCTAGCGGGCGTCGGCGCCGGGGACGGATTCCGCGATGAGTTCTCGGTAGCCTTCCGAGCTCGCCTCGGCCATCAACTCGACCGGTGGCTCGAACTCCGAGAGAAGGCACGCACACCTGAAGAGGAGCACGAGTTCTGCCTCCTTCAATGGTCGCCCGACTACTCCCCAGGCCCTGCCACACACGCACACGCCGAAGCGCTCTGGGAGACCCGACCACCAGGAACCCACACGAATCTTGCCGCCAACCGGGAACTCGGGGCTGAACGTCTCACCGACGACCTACTCAGAACCGCTTCCCGCGTGACCTCGCCGGTCACGATGATCCTCGGTGCCGACGACCCACGCCCCTGGCACGCAAGTACATCCCTCTTCGGCGCCTTGAGCGACGTGCGTCGACATGTGATCGAGGGCGCCGGGCACTCCCCATGGTCCGAACAACCCGACCAAACCGAGCGGCTCATAACCGAAGGACTCCTCCCGAACACCCACTAACAACGGGTCGGTCGGCGCGAGAGGATCCGCTCGCGGCGGATTGACGCATCTTTGCTCGTTCTCCGCGTCGGCCGGTGACGCCTTCCATAGGTGGGAGGTATCGTCGGACGCTGTCATGTCCTCCCCCCGTTTCGAGGGGATGCAACCGGCTGCCGGATTTCAAGCAGGCTGCGAACCCAATCCTGGGCCTCTGGATACCAGGACGTGTCGAGGACAAACTCCTGACCGCGCGCCACGCTCTTGAGGTGTACTCGCTCGCCATCGAGCTGCCAGCGATCCGGTCGGTTGTGGAAGCCAAGAGGCGGTCGCGAGGGGCCAGGAGCAAACCATGCTGGCAAGTCCCATACGGAGCGACTGCTGCCTGTCTTCGTCAGCCGAAGCCTGTCATTGTAGTGGCTGAAGACGCCCGCGCCGGGAAAGCCGAGTTCGCTCCCGTCGAGGGTGAGCTTCTCTCGTGCGGTGTAGACCGTGTTGCCCCGCCCACGGGGGCTTGCGATGTGCGGGTGGTACTTCATCCACGCCGGATGCTCGACGCTGCCGACCGGCACGACTTCGTCGACCTGCATCCATCCCCAGATCACGTGCAGGTCTGGAGCGCCCGGCACGTGACGAAGTCGCCCACTGGACGACGTCACGCGCCGGAACCAGCCGAAGAACAGGAAAAGGTCACCGGGACCAACGCCTTCGCGTGCCAGGACGGACTGAGCGGCGCCGCCCTGACCGAAGAGCGGCCGCCAGCCAGGTTCGCGCGAGTAGGCAGCCTCGATCAGGTCGGGGTCGAGGTGTGCGAAGTGGTCGGCGCGCGTCCTTCCACTGGTGAGGTCGGATGCCACCGTGCCGAGGTTCTGGCCGGCGATGGTTATGTCTTGGTAGCGAATCGGTGACTGCCTATCCGGGATCGGCATCGGCACGAGCGAGCCGTCGTCCAGAATAGGGTTGGCGACCTTGCCCGCGCCTGAGTCGAAGGCCTTGCGGCTCAAAATCAGCTTCACGACTCACGCCAGCTCTGGTCGCCAGCTTTCCACTGTGCAGGCGCACCGAGGACGCCTCCCGGGAGGTCCGCGAACCATCGGGCGGCAACGCTGACCTGGTCGCTGGTGAAATTGGAGCGATGGCCACGGCCGACGGCGAGAAACTGGAGTTCCTCGGGCAGCGCTGGTCCGCTTCGGCCCCAATAGGTGAATCGCTCGCAGACCAGGACGTGATTGCCGCTGAGGTCCGCCCGCTTCAACGCGAGGTCCTCTGACCCGTCACGGCTAGAGTGGAACGAAGGTAGCTGGCGGTAGCCGCCCGGGACGGGTTCGTAGATGTTGTCGCCTGCGCGGTCGACGATTTGCGGAGAGTCCATGACCGGTCGCCGTGAGTGATACCGCGGGTCGGACCAGTACTCCTCGAATGCAATCACTTCGGCAACCTGCGTCGCGTAGACGATGCGTTCGCTGCGACTCGACAGGCCCACGATGATGTCGCCGACGTTGGCGGTGCGGCGGATCAACGGCTTGCAGCAAGCGAGCGTCAGGAGGCTGTGGAACGGATTCGGCGAGAAGCCCGTGTCGTGAACCACGATGTAGGAGAACAGTCGGTTCGTCCGAACCGGATCTCCGGCGTTCCAAGTCGGCTCCCGCCTCGGCACGAACGACAGGGGGACACCGTCTGGACCGGGGGACTCAAGGTTCGAGGTCTCGCGATTCAGGGTGGCGACAACCGTGTCGTCGTCCCATCGCGGTCCGCATTGAGCTGAGGTCGGCCGCGCACTGCGGCGCGACGGAGTAGGTGGTGGTGCTACCCGGGTCGCTGCCCCTCGGGTCCACGAATGTCCGCAGCGCTCGCAAGTGATCTCCCGGCGCCCATCGTCGAGGGCGACGCCACGCAGCGCCTCGTCCTCGCCGCAACCGAGGCATTGGATCACCGTCGCCTCCCATTTGTTTGGAACTCATCGTTGGTCGATCCTGCAGTCACGCCGCGACCCCTCCTTCACTCGAACGACGATCGTCAAGGAAGGCGACGACGCCGGCAGCAAGTCGCAGACGCGACGCCATGCATCGACGCCATCCAAGCACTGTGACCGTCACGCCTTGGGTTCCAAGCTCCGCCGCTGCCTCGGCGAAAATCCCGTCGCCCGAAACAATCGATACTCGGCCGAATCGCTCCCCGACAGCCTCGCTGTCGAGAACGTCAAGCAACGCGTGATCGGCTCCGTCGCGGCCGAGTTCAAGCACCACGCGGGCCTGCGGCCAGGCCTTCTTCGCATGGAACAGACCGTCCTTGCTACTGACGCCGACGATCACCTGCTCACCCGGTACGACCGTCGCTGCTTCCTCAACGACCCGCCTGGCCCATGCAGCCGCAGCGGTCGTTCGCAGCCCCCCACCGGCGACGTTCTCCAAGTCAACCATCACCAGACGCCTCGCTTCGCGACGGAACCCGCGCGCAAGGGCGCTCACTTCTGATCCTCAACTTCATCGAAATAGACAACTCTGAAGGTCGCAGCTGTGAGTCCCTTATCCCCGTACTCAAGCATGAGAAGGTCTCGAATGGCGTCAACAAGCGCGCGATACCATGAGGCGGGAAACCCGAGGTGGGTTCCGGCCCGAGGAATCATCATCACAGCCTCTGGGGCGGCGAGCAGGTGTTCTGCACAGGGCCGCGCGGCCAACTCGCGGATCGCAGTAGCGAGGATATCCATCTCCTCTACAACACCCCAAGGAATAGGTCGATGACCGTTTTCCCAGCGTTGAACAGTTTTCAGCGCTACGCCAAGCAGGTCGGCGAGCGACTCCGCGCTCAGCCCGAATCGCTCGCGATAACCCCTAAACTCGGCCGCGGTCACAGTTCCCATTAGGGCAAACTTGGGCACTGACTCATCACTCGCGGGATGACCTGCTGG
>JBDSQP010000016.1:0-3901 GCA_039929755.1 Aeromicrobium sp.
TGGTCTGGAGGATGACCTGACTGAGTTGGGTGGGCGACATGGTGTGTGGTGGCCCGGCAAACCACAGGGCCGTCAGCACGGAATGCTCCGAGATCTCCAGCCCGTCTGGATCGAGGAGAGGCTGGATTGACGACTCGACGATGCGACCGAGATGCAGCAGGCTCAAATGAAGTACGGCGACGTCCTGGTCGACATCGGGCAGGCATTCGCGAAGAGCTTCTCGGAGATCGAATGGCGGGAGAACCCGCGGCGTACTCTCCGAAGATCCATTCGGCACCATTGCGGCGTACTCCTCGGCGTTGTTGTCGACTATCGTCCTAAGACGCTATCAAACGATAGGGAACATCTCGTGATTTCGCGGGTAGATCTTCGAACGGCCGCTATTCTCAGCAGACTGGTCCGCCTCCGACGGCGGATCCCCCTGGAAGGCAGCCGCCTTGACGCAGATTGACCCCACCAAGCCCGTGCTCGTGACCGGCGCGACCGGATACGTCGCCAGCTGGATTGTGCGCTACCTCCTCGAGGACGGCCGGACTGTGCGCGGCACCGTGCGCAACCCGGACAAGACCACCGGCATGGAGCACCTGCAGGCGCTCGCGCTTGAACACCCCGGCCGGTTGACGCTGCACAAGGCCGATCTGCTCGATGAGGGCAGCTACGCCGAAGCGATGGAAGGCTGCGAGCTGGTCATCCACACTGCGTCGCCGTTCCTCTTGGGTCGGGTCCGCGACCCGGAGGCGCAACTGGTCCGTCCTGCGCTTGATGGCACCCGAAATGTCCTCGGAAGCGTGAACGTGACTCCGTCGGTGAAGCGTGTGGTGCTGACGAGCAGCGTCGTCGCCATCCATGGAGACAATCAGGATATGAAGGACCGGGGCCCTTTCACCGAAGCCGACTGGAACACCACGAGCAGTGTCGACCACCAGCCGTATCCATACTCCAAGACCGTCGCCGAGAAAGCCGCGTGGGAGATCTGTGAAGCCCAGGACCGCTGGGACCTGGTCACCATCCACCCAGGTCTCGTGCTCGGCCCAGCCCTGACGACTGCGAGCAAGTCCGGCAGCATGGCCACGATGAAAGCGTTCACCGACTACTCGCTGACCACCGGCGCACCGGACCTCGCCCTGGGGTTCGTCGACGTCCGCGACGTCGCACGGGCACATGTCCTCGCTGGCTTCACGCCCGCGGCGCACGGCCGCTATATCACCAACGCCCAGACCGTCACGATGCTCGACATCGGTCGTATGTTGCGCCAGCGATTCGGGCGGAGTTACCCCTTTCCATACACCAAGATTCCGAAGTTTGCATTCCGTCTGGTCGCGCCGCTCGCGGGCTATTCACGGGAGTTCGTCGACAAGAACGTCGGGTGGAACCTGGAGTTCGACAACAGCCGGAGTGTGGCCGAGCTCGGCCTGGTCTACCGCCCGGCACAGGACACCATCGGCGAACACTTCCAGCAAATGATCGACGACGGGCTGGTGCACGCGCCCCTCGGACGCGGATGACGGCTCGAACCCTCACCTTGATCGTGGAGGACCGACCACTTCCGGGCGGTCCGGCCGATGATGTTCTGCTCGGCCCGCTGTTGCTCGCTCGCGGAATGGGAGATGCCCAGGAGATCATTCGTATCTTCCGTCCGGAACCGACCGCGGCATTCAGCAGGCGGGATTCCCGGAGGCCTGGATACGGGCGGGCGGCAGCGGCCTGTCGCGAGTTGGGTTTCAAGCCGGTGATTCGCCCCCAGGGTGGGCAATTGGCCGCCTATCACCGGGGAAGTGTCGTGATCGATCATGTCGTTCGCACGCCCAACCCGACTGAGGGGCTGAAGGATCGCTTTCGGCACTTTGCGAGGCTGCATGCCGACGTTCTGTCGACGTTCGGTGTGGATGTCCGTGTTGGGGAGCTCCCGGGAGAATATTGTCCCGGCGAGTTCAGCATCAACGTTGCTGGGGTCACCAAGATTGTGGGCTCAGCTCAACGAATCACGCGAGACGGCTGGTTGTTCAGCACGATCATCCAGGCGATGGATTCGGCGTCGATCAGGGAAGTGCTCACCAAGGCATACGACGAGATCGGATACGAACTGAACGTGTCGACGATCGGTTCGGTCGAGGACTACCGGCCGGACGTCACGGCAGACGCGGTCGAGCAGTCACTGATCGACGAGTACTCGGCGACCACTCACGCCATACGGGGACCGCTTGCTGCCGAACTGCTCGATGAACTCGCTTCAATGAGGCCTCTGTTCGAAAAGTAGAACGCGTTCTACGCTTCGGTCATGGATCTTGAATCAGACACGACGACGCTGGCGATCGACCTGGCCTTTCACGGGCTGCCCGCGCGTGGCGGCGTGATGGCCAAGGAGGTGGAGGATCGAGGCAGCGTCAGCGGGCTCTTCGTACCCGAAGCAGTGCACGATCCGTTCATCACTCTTGCGCTGGCAGCGGCAAGCACGGAGAGGCTTGAGATCGGCACCGGCATCGCGCTCGCGTTCGCACGGACGCCGATGTCGATGGCCTACTCGGCATACGACCTGCACAGGCTCTCTGGAGGTCGTTCGATCCTAGGGCTGGGATCGCAGATCAAGGCACACATCACGCGGCGCTATGACATGCCGTGGTCAGAGCCGGCGAAACGGATGGGGGAGTACGCGGCGGCACTCCGGGCGATCTGGCACTCCTGGCAGACCGGGGACGCATTGGATTTCCGCGGCGACTTCTATTCGCACACCCTGATGCCGCCGTTGTTTAACCCGGGCCCGCTGGGCTTTGAAGTCCCGCGGATCTGGATCGCCGCGGTTGGACCACTTATGGTCAAGGCGGCCGGGACGGCGGGGGACGGAATCATCTGTCACCCCTTGAACTCGCGCAGCTATCTGGAGGACGTCATTGTCCCGCAGTTGGAGAAGGCTCGCTCAGGTCGGCTGGACCAGCCCTTCGATATGGCTGCCATGGCGATGGTGGCCAGCGGACATACCGAGGAGGCGTTGGCGGTCGCGGTCGCCGGCACCCGCAAGCAGATCGGCTTCTATGCCTCGACCCCCGCGTACAAGCCCGTCCTTGACCACCACGGTTGGGGTGACCTGCACGATGAAGCGAACGTTTTTTCCAAGACCGGCAGGTGGGATGAGCTCGCTGACCTCATTGATGACGAGGTGCTGAACACCTTCGCCGTCGTCGGCGAAGTCGCCGCCGCCGGCGCGTCATTGCGCGAGCGATTCTCCGGCCTGGCGGACCGTGTGACCCTCTCGATGCCCTACCAGGCCGCAGACGGCCTTGCCCTGGATCTTGCTGCCGCGAGTCGCGGCTGAGTCAGCTGCGGTAGGCCACAGGGAGGTTCTTGATTCCGTTGAGCCAGCCCGACCGGAGTCGATCGACCTCGCCGGTGCGCTGGATGCTCGACCCCGGCGAACCGACCCGCACGGGCGAAGAGCTGCGCGCCTACTTGCGACGGTGGGTCGCTCCGGCGCTGCGAAGCTGAAAACGCCTGCGCGCTTAGGCGCGAAAGGCACCGCTGGGTTTCAAACCAGCGCGAAGGGTCCCGGCAGCCGCCGGAACCCTTCGCCGAATCTGTCAGTGCTTGAACGCGTCCTTGACTTTTTCGCCGGCTTTCTTGAAGTCGGCGACGACCTGATCGGCCTTGCCTTCAGACTCCAGCGATTCATCATCAGTGGCCTTGCCCGCGGTTTCCTTGGCCTTGCCCTTGAGGTCGTCGACTGTGTTCTCGAGCTTGTCATCCATGCCCATGAGGTGTCCTTTCAATCGGTGGTTTCCAACCGGTACCCCGACCGCCTGCGACTATTCAAGCGGGCCATGAAAGTGCCAAAGTTCGCGAAATCCTGTTCGTGATGAGAACTATGGGGTACGGGTAGAGAAGCTCGGAACCAGTCGCGCGACCGGTT
>JBDSQP010000017.1:0-2097 GCA_039929755.1 Aeromicrobium sp.
GTCCAGTTCGTGGGCATCATCGGTGCGCTCGTGTTCGGCCGGGTCGCGATTCGCATCGGCACCCGCAAGACCATCATGGTGACTCTCTACATTTGGGGCATCGTCGTGGTCGGCGGCTACTTCCTACCCGAAAAGCAGTTCCTTCCGTTCCTCGTCCTGGCGATCGGCATCGGTCTCGTGCTCGGCGGTTCGCAAGCCCTGTCACGCTCGTTCTATTCCCAGCTCATCCCCCGTGGACGCGAAGCCGAATACTTCAGCCTCTATCAGTCGTGTGAACGCGGCACGAGCTGGTTCGGCATGGTTGTGTTTGGTGTTGTCCACCAGGTCTCGGGCTCATATCGGCCCGCCATCGTGGCACTGATCGTCTTCTTCGCCCTCGGACTCTTCTTCTTGTCGAGACTCGACGTGCGACGTGGGATCGAGGAAGCCGGCAACACTGTGCCGATGGTGGTCTGACTCAGAGGACTAATAGTTTTCTCTCAGGGGAATCTCACACGCATGGTCTACGTTGAAAGAATTAAGGCATTGATGAGAGGGGAAGCCAATGGCAGACCGTGCATTACGCGGAGCTCGTTTGGGAACTCAGAGTTTTGAGGACGAGCGAGGCATCGAGATGGCTCCCCGGCAGTATGTCGAATTTGTTTGCGATGACGGACACACCTTCACCGTTGTCATGTCCGACGAAGCCGAGGTACCCACCGAGTGGGAAGACCCCAAAACAGGTCACATCGGACGCCGCGTCGACGGCGTAGAGGGTGAAAAGAAAGACGTCAAGCACGTCCGCACGCATTGGGACATGCTCCTTGAGCGACGCTCGGTCGATGAGCTCGAAGAAATTCTCACCGAACGACTGCAGTTGTTGCGCAATGGCGAGATCGGGCCGGCGCACCTGCACCGTAGCCGCAAGTCGAAGAAGACCGCCTAGCGTCGTACCGGGTGACGTTGACCGAGGGTTTTGGCGAGCCCCAACATACGGGCAAATCCCCATACGGTGACGCGCCACAGCGCTTCAATAACGATGGCGTTGCTCATCTTCGATTGACCCCTCACCCGCTCAACGAAGGTGATCGGAACCTCGACGACGTTGAACCCGGCTTCGACCGCTCGCCGGGCGAGGTCGACCTGGAAGCAATAGCCTTGGGAGGCGACCTCACGCAGGTTCAGGCCTTCCAGGGTTGTTCGACGGAAGGCACGATATCCGCCGGTCGCATCCTTCAACGGGATCCCCAGCATCAAGCGGGCATACAAGTTGCCGCCACGTGAGATCAGTTCGCGATATTTCGGCCAGTTGACGACTTTGCCGCCGGGCACCCACCGCGATCCCAGAACCAGGTCGGCGCCGTCCTCGATGGCGGCGAGAAGGTCGCCCAGTTGTTCGGGAAGGTGCGACCCGTCGGCATCCATCTCGACCAAGATCTCGAAGTCGTTTTCGAATCCCCAGGCAAAGCCCGCGAGGTAGGCGACTCCGAGTCCCTCTTTGCCAATTCGGTGCAGAACGTGGACGTAGTTCTCTACCGCCAGTTTGTCGGCGATTTCTCCAGTGCCGTCCGGGGAGTTGTCATCGACGATCAGGATGTCGACCTGGGGCTGGTTGTAGCGCACACGACCGACGATTGACGTGAGGTTCTCAGCCTCGTTATAGGTCGGGATGATGACCAAAGTGCGATTCATTCGGGTCCCTTCGCGCGTCGTCTGCTGACTATCAATCCAACCAGACCGAGGGTCACCATCAGCGTCTCAAGGATTCCGCCGTAGCGCACTCCCGGTGTCGTGCCGTTCCCGAGCGTTATCTTGGCCGATACGACCGTCGCTGTCTCGGTCTTTGCGCGTGCCGCTGTCCGGCCGTTCGCGTCGACGACGCCGGTGATGCCATTCGTTGACGGGATCAAGACATACCGCCCGGTCTCGACGGCACGGAGCCGTGAAATCCTCCACTGTTGCTCCGGTTGTGCCGTCCCGGTAAAGGTCGCATTGCTGGTTTGCACGACCAGAACCTGAGCACCGTGACGAATGTTTTCCCGGGCCAGGCCGTCGAAGGCGATGTCCCAACAGATCGCATCTCCGATCGTTACGCCGGCAATCTTGATCGCACCGGAC
>JBDSQP010000018.1:0-1767 GCA_039929755.1 Aeromicrobium sp.
TCTTCGCCGAATTCCTCGGCCAGATCGGCACGCGCGCTTTCCAGTTCCGGCTTCGCGTCCTCCCCGAAAAGCGCTTCCCACTTGGCGATGGGTCGGCCCCAGGGGCCGCGGTACTCGATTACGGCGTGCCCATTGCCGAGACTTCGCCCCTCTCCGTGCACCCCTTCGCCTAGATCTGTGCCGAGGTCGGCAAGATACTTGAAGTAGGTATCGTGCGTGGGGACGGCGTGATATCCGTCGATGCTGTTCTCTACCAGCAGTTTCCAGTTTGCCTGCATGTTGTACTCATGGGTTCCGTGAAGGATCTGAGCGTCACGTTGGGCGTCGATGATGTTGTCGAGATAGGGGCGCGCATCAGCCAGATACGTAGTTAGGTCGACGATGTCGGGGTCATGGCTCGCGAAGACGAAGCCCCGATAGCTCTCCGATCGGGCCGGCCGTGCCAGGCCGAGTTGTCCCATGTCGAAATCGCCCGCATAGGCTTCGCTGTCCGGAACCCCGACCAGGCTGCCTTCGCTGTTGAATGTCCATGCGTGGTAGAAGCATTGGAAAACTTTGCTGTTGCCGCTGTCTCGCCGACACACCACTGCACCACGATGAGTGCAAGTGTTGTGAAATACGTTGACCTCGCCGGTCTTGGAGCCACGAACCATGAACAACGGCCGTCCACCGACGGAGCGACGGACATAATCACCGCGGTTGGGGACCTCCGATTCGTGTCCGACATACAGCCACGAGTGGTCGAAGACTTTCTTGCGCTCTTCGTCGAAAATTTCGGAGGACGTCATCGCGTCGCGGTTGACCCGGAATCGCCCCTGGGCCGAATCCTCCCGCACCAGTGTGGATCCGGAGAGGAGGCCGGCATCGGCCAACGGATCGTCGATTGTTGTCATTTCTGCTCCTCGTAGACGGCAAAACACTTGTTGGAGTTGAAGACATCGGAGGTGACCAATGTCGACCAGGTCAACGTGAGTCCGAGCTCGGCGACGGCGCCGAGCATGCAGAACCAGTTGAGCATCTCGTGCTGACCGGCATCGACGATCTCGCGGCTGGTAACTCGCTGCCAGGCATCGAAGTCGCCGACAACCAATGCGTCATACAGTTCCTGGTCCGCGGTCGTGTCGGGCCGTATGTGCCAACCCTTGTCGTGAAGAAACGCATGTGACCAGCTCGACGACGCCACCATCGCGATTCGTTTATCGGTGTCGCGATAGGCGCGGGCGACAGCGCGGCCCAGGTCGAAGCAGCGTTTGGGGGACGGACCGACCGGGTCGAGTTGCTCGACGGCGATGTCTGCAAATCTCGTGAACCCGCCACGCCGCGCGATCGCATGCTCGCCGTAACAATTGACGGTAATCGGGACCACCGGGTAAGGAAATTCTCGGCCGACATTGTCATAGTCAAGGAAGAGCTGGGTGTTCATGATGGCGTGCGGAAATCTATTGCCTTCGCGTTTGCGATAGGAGTACGCCATGTCGAAACCGTCGGTGAGCAAAGCGTCGACGAGTGAGCGAGAGGCGTCCACGTCTCCGTGGAGGACGAACGTCGAGTCCTGTGGCAGTCCCCAATAGTTGGGGTTGCCCTGCTCGTTCACCATCGTGAAGGGCTGAACGTCGAGGTCGCCATAGGCCAGCACGCAGAACGGAGGCACCACTTCCTCACGAAAGTTCTCGTATTGATCGTCGCCCCACACGATCACTAGATCGGGTTCGAAGTCATCCAAGGCACTGCGGCATTTCGCGAGGTTCACCCGCAACGCCTCTCGAT
>JBDSQP010000019.1:0-1986 GCA_039929755.1 Aeromicrobium sp.
TGCAGGTGAACTTGGCGGCGGAGGCCTTGCTGCCGACGGAGACGGACACGGCCGGGGCGACAGGCTCGCCCTTGGCCCGGAACCTCACCTCGGTTCCGACGCCACCCACGGCGCGAGGCCCGTCGAGTTCGGGCCGTGCAGAGGTCGCTTTGCCCATCTGATCGCTTAGGTGGTCTTGCACGATCGCCGCCAGTGCGCGGGCCGTGATCGGCCCCTTTTTGCCATGATCGTTCGGGTGGGTTTCCGGCTGCGAGCCGCACGCGACTGCGGTGACCGCCAGGAGCGCAATGAGAGGGGTCAGGACACGAAGGCCAACCCTCATGCGCCCGGCTCGTGGGTCTCGCCGGCCCCGCCCGCCGCTGCCGCCAGCCGGGCTCTGGCACCGTCGAGCCAGCGCTGACAAATCGCCGCCAACTCTTCGCCACGCTCCCACAACGACAATGATTCCTCGAGGGTCGTGCCGCCGGTCTCGAGCCTTTGCACGACCTGGATGAGCTCATCGCGTGCTTGCTCATAAGGAATGTCTTGGGTTTCACTCATGGGTGTCTCCTGGTGTCGGCTGAGGGGCGTGGTGAATGGCGAGAGTGCGAACGTCGACGTGCCCGTCCGCGAAGCGGAGCGAGAAGTCGGTGTCGACCGCGAGTCCCTCGACCGAGGTGATGACTGAGCCGTCGACGCGCTGGGCGACGTTGTAGCCGCGGGCCATCGTCGACAATGGCGACAGGCCGCGTACGCGCGCCAAATGATGACCAACCTCGTCGGTGGCGCGATCGAGACGATGACCGATCGATCGGTGGGCGCGCATACGGGCATCCGACACCACGCTGTCCTGGGCGTCGATCATGACGGTTGGGTTGGCCAGGACGGGTCGCGATCGGATGGCCGCGAGGCCGTGGGTCTCGCGATCGAGAATCGCGCGGATTGCCAGTGAAGCGCGCTCGCGCATGCCGGCAACTCCGGCAAGCTCTTCGCGCACGTCGGGGACGATGCGTTTGGCGGCGTCGGTGGGCGTCGACGCGCGGAAGTCGGCGACCAGGTCGAGGATGGGGGAGTCGGGCTCGTGCCCGATCGCGCTGACAACCGGCGTCGAGCACGCGAAGACCGCCCTGATGAGCGCTTCATCGGAGAACGGCAGCAGGTCCTCGACCGAGCCGCCGCCACGGGCGATTACGATCACTTCGACGTCCGGATCGGCATCGAGAGCGCGTAGGCCTTCGATGACGGCTCGCGCCGACCCATTGCCCTGCATCAGTGCATAGTGGATCCGGAAATCGACATCGGGCCAGCGCAGTCTGGTGTTTTCGAGGACATCGTGTTCGGCAGCCGAGCGTTGACCCGTGATGAGTCCGATTGCGCGGGGGAGCAGGGGCAGCCTCTTTTTGAGGGCGGGGTCGAACAGGCCCTCGGCGGCAAGCAACTGCCGACGGCGCTCGAGCTGGGCGAGGAGTTCGCCTTCGCCGACGGGGCGGATCTCGCGGGCGCTGAGGGAGAAGTCGCCGCTGGGCTCATAGAACGTCGGTTTGGCGTGCACCACAACGCGGGCGCCCTCCGAGATCGGGATGGGCGAAGCATCGAGGACATTGCGATGGCACGTCACGCGAAGCGAAAACTTGGCCTCGAGGTCACGCAGTGTCAGGAAACATATGCCGGGGCGACGGGTGAGTTGGGCAATCTCGCCCTCGACCCATACGGCCCCCAATTTGCCGATGTATCCGCCGACCAGTTGCGAAATCTGCCGGAGCGGGGCGGGGGATTCGGCGCTGGTCTCCAGAGGCATACCGACACCCTATGCGCCTGTTCGGACATGCTGTCGTGTCTGAACGCACGTGCCGCCGAATTCGGTTGTCGGGCGATCCAGCCTAAGATGGGCACATGGGTTCTGAAGTCTCGCTCGGCATGCCGACCATTGCCAACGGCAACGTGTTACTGGCTGACCCCCGCGGTTATTGTGCCGGTGTCGATCGAGCTGTGATCACGGTGGAGAAG
>JBDSQP010000020.1:0-12325 GCA_039929755.1 Aeromicrobium sp.
GGATTGGCTTACAAGCGATTCGCGCCTGCCTCGCTTTCCGGTTCGACGTTATGGTCGGTCATCTATGTCGGTGGCGGCACTGCGGTCGCATCCGTGATCGACCGGACAAGCTCGATCCTCGGGCAGGCAACGTGGTTGTTCTTCGTCGCCGGCGCAATGGTGGCGGTGCCAACGCTCATCGTCCGCCAGTTCTCGGGTATGCGGCCCGTAGTCGCCACCAGGGATCTCGCGTTCTACGAGGATCGGCGCCCGGCCCACCGTCGGGCGGCGTTCTCGCCGTTGATCGGCGACTTCCAGGTCTAGAAGATGCTCTGTTTTAGAAAATGAAGTACGAAGCGACGGCCGCCGGCAGGACGCCGAGGATCAGCAAAGGTGTGGCCACCGATCGTTTGTGAATCATTCGCATCGCGCCGACCGCCAGGACTCCGATGACGCCGGCCATGATCATGAGGCCGATCGCTGAACCGCGACGGTCCTCCTGACCGTGCACGGAGTGGCTCACCGCCACGAGTCCACCGATCGGGAACGAAGTGATCGCGAAGACCAGGACCGTGATCACCCAACGCTGAACTTGCTCGACGGACATTTCGTCTCGTTTGGTGGGTTCGACGATTGCTGGGCTCGTGGAAGGTTCGGGGGAGGACATGACCCCAGTATGACCGTCGCTCAACCGGTCACGACGAGAGCGTCCGGGCCCACCAGGTGCCCATCGGAGCAACGGAATTCGACCGTTACGGGTTGGCCGCAGTCGTCATGGGTCATCTCGGGTGTCCCTTGTGGGACACCGTTTTGCATACGCGCGATGGACTGCTCGTCGCGCAGGCGAGGCAATCGCGGCGCATCACCTAGGAAGATGCGTGACATGATTTCGCGGTGAGCAAAAGGAGCCGTTTTACCCGCCTGCTCACCGACATCCGTCCCTTACGTGAATCGAAGGACTTCCGCCGCCTGTGGTTCGGCCAGTCCATCTCCCAACTCGGCCAACAGATGACCGCGATCACGGTGGCGTATCAGGTCTACATCCTCACCCATTCGTCCTTCGCGGTTGGACTCGTCGGCCTGTACTCTCTCGTTCCCCTCATAGCCGGCGGGCTGTACGGCGGGGCGCTGGTCGACGCCTTCGACCGCCGAAAAGTTGCCCTCATCACGGCGTTGGGCCTCTGGACGTGCTCGGGAATCCTCGTGTTGCAAGCGGCGCTCAAGGTTGAATCGGTCGGTCTTCTGTATGTCGTTGTTGCCGTACAGTCCGCGCTGTTCGCGGTGAACAACCCGGCGCGACAAGCGATCCTGCCGAGGCTGCTCACACCTGAATTCCTGCCGGCCGCCAATGCCCTCACGATGGCGTCCTTCAACCTCGGCTTCTCGATTGGGCCCCTGCTCGGCGGCTTCATCATCGGCTGGCACGGCGTGGTCACGGCCTACGTGTTCGACGCGGTCACCTTCACGGCCGCGATCTATGCGTTGCTGCGGCTTCCTTCGATTCCGCCTGTCGGCGGGCCGCAGCGAACGCCGGGCCTGAAATCGGTGACCGAAGGCCTGAGGTTCCTTGCCAAGGCGCCAAACCTGAGGATGACGTTCATCATCGACCTGTGCGCCATGGTCTTGTCGCAACCGCGGGCACTGTTCCCTGCCTTGGCGCTCACCGTCTATGCCGGCAGCGCCTCGACCCTTGGCATCCTGCAGGCCGCGCCGGCGGTCGGATCGTTGCTGGCATTCCTCGTTTCGGGCTGGATTGGTCGTGTCCATCGTCACGGGATCGCCATCGCGGCGGCAGTCATTGTCTACGGCGTCGCCGTCGCGGCCGCCGGGTTCTCGGCGATGGGGCTGCCCGGAATGCTGTGGCTTGGCGTGACATTCCTGGCGTTGTCCGGATCGGCTGACATGGTCAGCGCGGCCTACCGTTCGACGGTGCTCCAATCGGCCGCGCCCGATCAGTTGCGAGGCAGGCTCCAGGGTGTTTTCACCGTCGTAGTTGCAGGTGGACCTCGACTGGGTGATTTCCTTGCCGGCAGCCTCGCGGCCCTCACCAGTGAGGGGACCGCGATGGTGATCGGTGGCTTCGCCTGCGTCTTGGGAGTCGGTCTCGCGATGGCCAGGCAGCGGTCGTTCGCAGCGTACGACTCGCGAAACCCGACGCCCTGAAGAGGCCGTCCTAAGAACTAGCCGTCCTAAGAACTAGCCGTCCTAGGAACTAGCCGTCCTAAGAGAAGTCGGCCAGGTCGATCGAGATCCAGATCTGTTCGGCACGGCCGAGGAGCTCGCCCTCGAGCGAATACAGAGCGGTGTTGGTGAAGAACTTGCGGCCGTCACGGCGTTGCAGGCCGCCGATTGACAGGCACTGTTCGCCTACGACGGGACGTCGATAGATCTCCGCTGTCATGCGGCCGAGAACGATTGGGTGCAAGGTGAAATCCGCGGCCCAGCCGCCGGGGCAGTCCAGCGCCGCCCACATTATCGGGACTCCGATACTGCCGTCCTCCTCGCCGAATGCCTCGTGGGGCGACCAAGGTGCTGCGACGGTCGAGTCCGAGATCGGGCCTGTGAACAGGCGCAGCCCGTCGCCCTCTTCCCGGGCGGTGCCGCACGTGAAGCAATGGTTGAAGGGGTGGTTGTGAAAGCCCGGATAGGCCTCGGTACCGGCCTGCGCCTGAGCCAGCGTCGGGCTCGCAAGAACTTCGTCCTTGAAGGTGCCCGGTGTCGCTGTGCCGACGACGACGCCGGGCGAAGCAAGCAGAGTCGCATACCCGTCACCCTGATCCCAGATGAGAGGCACTCCCAACGGGGGCGGCAGTCGCAGAGACGCTGTCCGTGGGGATTCGGGCCCCTTGAGTTGTCCGGCGATCAACCCGCAGACGTATCCGCCATTGCCCGTGTGGTCGGGGCCGTTGAACCGAGGGTCAATGGTGATCGTTTTCATCCCGTTACCGTAGCGCCGACCGGATCTCCCCATACCGCTCGAGTGACTCCAGTCGTTCCACGGCGTGATCGAGGAGTGGTTTCGGGTAGCCACTTGGCGGCTCCTCAAGACGCCACGGTTCGTGGATCTCATCCGGCCCGAGACTGGCCAACTCAGGGATGTGCCGACGCAGGTAGTCGCCGTTCGGGTCGAACTTCTTGCCTTGCGAGATGGGGTTGAACACCCGGAAGTATGGCGCTGCGTCCGTGCCGCAACCGGCCACCCACTGCCAACTGTGCTGGTTCGACGCGAGGTCGGCGTCGATCAGGTGTTGCAGGAAATGCTGTGCGCCATGCTGCCATTCGATATGTAGGTCCTTGACGAGGAAACTCGCCACGATCATGCGTACGCGGTTGTGCATCCATCCTTCGTGCAGAAGTTGGCGCATCCCAGCATCGACGATCGGGAATCCCGTACGGCCCATGCGCCAGGCATCGAATTCGACCCCGGGTTCGTCGTAGCGCATCTTGGCGAACGAACTGTCGTAGTAGTCCCACGCCGACCAGCCCCGGTGGAAGAGCACATCGGCATAGAACTCGCGAAAGGCGAGTTGGCGACGATAGGCATCATCATCGGGTCCGAGATCGGCCAGCAGCGTTCGCGGATGGATTTCGCCGTTCGACAGCGGTATCGACATGCGCGAGGTCCGGTCCGCACCCGGCAAGTCACGCACGTCTGCATAAGCGGCCAGGTCGTCCTCGGTATACGCGCGCCAGAGTTCATGGGCTTTGACTTCGCCGGCCTCGGGGCAGACGAAACCGGCAGCCGTTTGGGCGGTCGGCAGGCCGTCGCCGCCCGTAGGCACATGCCACCTGACGTTGGGAGCGATCACCGGCTCCTTCCAACCGTGCTCGAGCCAGGCCTTGTAGTACGGCGTGAAGACCCGGTAGGGGGAGCCGTCCTTGGTGAAAATCCGCCCAGGTGAGACGGCATACGGTGAGCCAGTGACTCTGAGTTCGGTGAGCTCGGCAACGGCCGCGTCCCGGGAGATGCCATATGGGGTGAAATCTGCGGAGGCGTAGACCGTCGAATCGAGCAACGAAGCCAGATGGGGGACGACCTCCACGGGGTCCCCGTGCAGCACATACAGGCCGCCGATGCGATCGGAAAGGGATTCGAGACTCGCCCGGCGATACGCCCTTTGGGGTGCCCCGAGACCATCCCATTCGGTTGGGTCCACGACGTACAGGGGAACGACCGTCCCCGATCCGTCGCCGGCCGCGGCAAACAACGCCGGATTGTCCGACAGCCGCAGATCGCGGCGGAACCACAAAATCGAACGGGATGCAGAAGAGGGCATGTACCCATTCTGGAGTCAGGTAGGGGTTTTGGCAGTTCATGAGACAGAATGGGCACCGTGAGTGACCTGATCGATACCACCGAGATGTACCTTCGCACGGTCTACGAACTGGAAGAGGAAGGCATCGTTCCGCTGCGCGCGCGCATCGCCGAACGCCTCCACCAGAGCGGACCGACGGTGAGCCAGACGGTCGCCCGTATGGAGCGCGATGGCCTTCTGACCGTTGAGGGAGATCGCCACCTCGAGTTGTCTCCCAAGGGTCGTCAACTGGCTACGCGTGTGATGCGCAAGCACCGCCTTGCCGAGCGCCTGTTGACCGATGTCATCGGCCTCGAGATTGAATTCGTCCACGAAGAAGCATGCCGTTGGGAACACGTCATGTCCGAACAGGTCGAGCGCCGCATCCTTGAGTTGCTGAAGCACCCGACAGAGTCGCCCTATGGCAACCCGATCCCGGGTCTGGCTGAACTCGGTGAGACCAACAAGAGTGAAGCAGACTTTCTCGATGGCGTGCAGCCGTTGACCCGCGCGATTCGCGGGGCGACCGAGCCGCAGCGGGTGGTGGTCCGCCGAATCAGCGAGCCACTGCAGACTGACACCGAAGTCATGTCCGTGCTGCGCCGCGTTGGCGTGCTCCCGGGCAATGACGTGCTTGCCTCGATCGGCCACGAAGGTGTGATTGTCGCCCGACAGGGTGAGACCGCCGAGATCGATGCGGACGCGGCCGTCCACATCTTCGTTTCCATCTGACTTACGCTCTCGAGCGCTATTTCTTGGGTGGAAGCGGAACGAATCCGCTTGTGCGCCGTACATATTCGTCGTAGCCAGGTTTTGACCTTTTCATTCCCTTTTCGTTCAGCGCCGCGCCAGTGACGCGGGTGAGAAAGAACGTCATGGCGATGGGTCCGATGATCGTGACCAGTCCTGCCCACGAAGAAGCCGCGACGAGCCAGATGCCCCACCAGACGCAGGCGTCGCCGAAATAGTTGGGGTGCCGCGTATATCGCCACAACCCCTGATCCATGAGCTTGCCCTTGTTGGCCCCATCTTTCTTGAACCGGGCCAGTTGGTGGTCGCCGACAGATTCGAAGAACATCCCGATGGCCCAGATGAGGATGCCGGGGACGGCCAGCCACCAATGCAGGTCTTCGTTGTTCATGCCGACCATTACGGGCGTTGCCACGAGCCACATCGAAATGCCCTGGGGCAGGAACACGCGTGTGAGTGCGATCTGCCAGAACGGTCCCTTCGATCGCTGGGCGAGTTCGACATAGCGGGGGTCTTCCGGCAAATGCGCGTTGCGCGCGTGGAGGTGCCATGCGAGGCGGACTCCCCACACGGCGACCATCGCGAGCAGTATGCGGCGCAATGGCGGATAGCCATTTCCACTAGCGGCGATGACGGTGGATGCCACGGCGATAGCACCGAAGCCGAGGCCCCAAGCAGTGTCGACGACTGTCAGTTTGTTCTGCCGGATCGCGATGAGCAGGCATACGGCCATGAAGGACGTCATCGCGGCGAATCCGGCGAGGAGGGTCAGCCCCGTATAGCCCAGGTCGTTGCTCATGCGAGCCACTCGAGCGGAGTGGATGGCATTCCGGTGTCCCCCGAGGACGAGGGTTTGACGCTCAGAATCTGGTCGACGCCCATGCGGTTCTCTTCGAAGGCGAGCGAGCCGCCCGCGAGATAGAGACGCCAGACCCGTGCGTTCTCGATTCCGATGAGCGCGACTGCGGTGTCCCACTTGTCCTCGAGATTGCGTGCCCAGCCGCTGACGGTCAGCGGGTAGTGCTCGCGCATTGCCTGGACATCGCGGATCTCCAGCCCCGAGGAGGCGATGAGATCGATCGTCTTGGCGAGCGGCTTCATGTGCATGTCAGGCGCAATGTACGTCTCGATGAAGGGCCCCCCGCCCGGATGGTCGCCTTTGGCACCGTTGCTTCGTGACATCTGTTGGATGAGCGCGCGGCCCCCGGGTTTCAGGTAGCGATGAATCGCATCGACGAAAACGACATACTCCTTGTCGCCGACGTGCTCGCCCATCTCGATCGACGCGACGGCATCAATGCCATTGGCTCGGACGCCCGATTCCTCAAGGTCACGAAAATGGCGAAGGCTCACATTGACGCGATCCTCGATGCCGCGCTCGGCCGCTCGTTTCATGACGTAGTCGCGTTGTTCGTGCGACAGGGTGACGCCGGTGACATGGACCCCGTGGTGCTCGGCGGCATACAGGGTGAGTGAACCCCAGCCCGAACCGATGTCCAGCATGCGCATGCCGGGTTGGAGCCCCAGTTTCCGGCAGATCAGTTCGAGCTTGGCGGTCTGTGCTTGCTCCAGGGTCATGCCCGGGCGGCTGAAAAATGCGCTCGAATAGGCCATGCTGGGATCGAGGATGAGCTCGTAGAAGTCGTTCGACAGGTCGTAGTGGTGCGAGATCGCCGCCTGATCGCGCTCCTTGCTGTGCAGGTCGCCGGTCAGATTGGACTCCGATGCCGGCGCGGGCGGTCGTTTGCCGATGGCACCCATGCGTATGGCCAGTGCCGCGCCCTTGGCCAACTGCCGTGGACCAATATGTGGGCGAGCGGCATCGGGGTTGTCGGCACGCGCTTCACGCACGGTTGCCCACATGGCACGCAGGCCGTCGGTCAGGTCTCCCTCGATGTCAATGTCCCCCTGGACATAGGCGCGAGCCACCCCAAGCTCCCCCGGTTTCCACATGATGTGGCGCAAGGCGCGCTTGTTGTTGATGACGACCACGGGCGCGCCGTCAACCCCGGCTTCGCTTCCGTCCCACGCGCGCAGTCGAATCGGCAACGTGACGTTGAGTGCCTCTTCGACGAGGGAGAGGAGTCGGTTCGCTTTGTTCACGGTTCAAGTCAACCGCGAGACCGGGACTTGCGCCATTCGATGTTGTCGCCTGCTGGCATGCTAAGCACCATGACTGAGGGTCACGGGCTGGGACAGCGCGTTCGGAGCACGGTCACGTTCTTCCTCGGTTGGTTCCTGGTCATCGTTGGCATACCGCTGTTGCCGTTGCCGGGGCCGGGCACCATCGTCATCGTCGCCGGCGTCGCACTGTTGTCGAGGCACTATGTATGGGCGCAAAGAATCCTTGACCCACTCCGAACCCGCGCGGTCGACGCCGCCAAAGTCGGGGTCGCGACCTGGCCACGCATCGCCATGAGCACACTGGGCGGTCTGTGGATTTTGATCCTCGGAATCGTCTGGTGGTCGAGCCCGACGATTCCCGAGTTCGATCTGGTCGGACGCCATTTCGGTCCCCACCTTCCCTTTCACGGTTGGGCAACGGGTCTTGGCATGATCGCGTCGGCTGTTGTGGGTTGGGGCCTTCTCATCTTCAGCATCAAACGCTGGCGATAGTGCCTAGCGCGTCTGTTGTCGATAACGGAGGATGAAGCCATGACTGAAGAGCGTTGTGATGTCGTCGTGATCGGTGCAGGACCCGGAGGCGAGGCGTTGGCCAACAAGCTTGCCACTTCCGGTCTTGATGTCGTCGTGGTGGAGGCCGAACTCGTCGGGGGCGAGTGTCCCTATTGGGGATGCATTCCGTCCAAGATGGTCATCCGTGCGGCCAACCTGCTGGCCGAATCACGTCGTGTCGAAGGAATGGCCGGCGTCGCGAGCGCCGTGGCCGACTTCTCGGTCGTTGCCAAACGCATACGCGAGGAGGCGACAGACAACTGGGATGACAAGGTCGCCGTCGACCGACTTGTCGATGCCGGAGTGCGGGTCGTCAAGGGTCATGGCCGGCTCGTCGGTGATCGAAAGGTCGAGGCCCAGGGGACCACGTATGTCGCGGCCAAAGGTGTCGTGCTCAACACGGGCACAACCGCCTCGGTGCCCCCGATCGCCGGACTCTCCGACACCCCTTTCTGGATCAACCGCGACATCCTCAAGGCTGAACTCGCACCGACATCCATGATCGTGATCGGCGGGGGAGCGATCGGGCTTGAGCTGGCCCAGGCCTTCGCGCGTTTCGGCACAGAGGTCACTGTGCTGGAGGCCGGACCGCGCATTCTCGGCCCCGAAGAGCCCGAGGCCGCAGAACTCCTTGAGCGTGTATTCGCCGCTGAAGGCGTCGGCGTACATACGGGAGTCACCATCGACAACGTCTCCTACGACGATTCGGGTTTCACGGTCGTTTGCGGCGACGAGTCCTTTCAAGCCGAACGTGTGCTCGTCGCGGCAGGCCGTCAGTCCAGACTTTCCGACATTGGTCTGGAGAACGTCGGCGTCGACCCGAAGCAACGGTTTCTCGCCGTCGACGACTCGATGTTGGTCAAGGACGGACTGTGGGCGATCGGCGACATCGTCGGACGAGGCGCTTTCACCCACGTGTCCATGTACCAATCCGCGCGCGCCGTCCGGGCAATCCTCGGAGAGGAACTCGGCGACTACGACAAGGGCCTGCCGCGCGTGACATTCACTGACCCCGAAGTCGGCGCGGTCGGCATGACCGAAAAGCAGGCGCGTGACGCCGGCATCAATGTCAGGCTCGGCAATGCATCGATACCCGAAAGCAGTCGTGGCTGGATACACAAAACCGGCAACGAAGGGCTCATCAAGCTGGTGATCGATGCCGATCGTGATGTTCTCGTCGGCGCGACGAGTGCGGGCCCCATGGGTGGAGAGACCTTGTCCGCTCTTGCAGTGGCGGTCCGGGCCGAAGTGGCCCTTGCAACATTGCGCAATTCGATCTGGGCCTACCCGACGTTTCACCGGGCCATCGAAACCGCACTCTGAGACCGTTGGCGGCGGACGCTACCCTTGCCAGCAGAAAGGGGCTTTGAGATGCGCAAACGTGGGTGGAGTCTCGCCTTGCTCGTCGTCCTTGCGTCGGTTCCGTTCATTGCCTTCGCCCTGACGCCGCCAAAAAGCGAACCTCCCGCGACGCCGAATCCCAAGCAGACCGCGAGGTCGATCCCGTGTCATCCCGGCGAGGTGGCCATGCTTGGCGGCGCACAATGGCGATGCTCGTTCTCCGACGAATTCAGCGGCAGCAGCCTCGATGCCAGCAAGTGGGTGGCGCAGAGGACTTCGGCAACCGGAGTCCAAACGGGCAAAGAGTGCGTCTCGGATTCGTCCAACAACGTGGCCGTGTCGGCGGGAGTCCTCAACCTGACGGTACGCAAGGAGATAAATTCGTTCGTCTGTCCAAGCCCCCTTGGAAACTACTCGACCCGCTACACCGGTGGCGCGGTTTCGACGTGGGAACGGTTCTCGCAGGCATACGGACGTTTCGAGATCCGGGCACGCTTCCCTGCGGCAACGGTTCCCGGCCTACAAAGCGCGTTGTGGTTGTATCCGCAGAACCTGAAGTACGGTCCCTGGCCGAATTCGGGCGAGATCGATATCGCGGAGGCCTACAGCCAATATCCCGATGTCGTCATCCCCAATCTCCATTACGCACACAAGGCGCCGGATCCGACGATCACGAATCGACATTGCAGTGTCAGCACACCGTCGGAGTTTCACGTCTATGCCGCCGTGTGGTCCCCGAAATCAGTCACTATCACCTATGACGGAAAGACCTGTCTCGTTCACACCTGGAATCCTGCCGAGCCGCTCGCGAAGCCCGCCCCCTTTGACCAGCCTTTTATCGTTTGCCTTTCACAGGGCCTGGGAATCCGGGGCAATTCCTTCAATCCGTTCAGCACTCCATTGCCTGCCACTATGCAAGTCGACTACGTGCGTGTTTGGTCCAATTCTGTGTCCTAGTTATGAATTCCCGTGTATTGGTTATGAACTTCCTCATTACGCCACATCGGACCGAATCGAGCCGATAGCGTTCCTGGCCTGAGGGAGACGGTTCGTCCTCGGCCCTGACGCGCATGGGAGCGCGTTCGGGCTAAGGGACGAACCTCGGGTCGGTCCGCCCTCTTGGTATGCACATTTCATCCGAGAGGGAGTCTCCCCATGCATTCTTCTGTCAAGCGTCTGGCAGCTTTGTCGGTCTCAGCGCTGGCGTGGGCAAGCCTGTTCGCCGCACCCGCATCAGCGTGGACCCCAAGGCCGACCAGTGCCTGTGGTTCAGCTGTCGTTACCAAGAGTGATGGCACAACCTGGAAGTGCACATTCGGTGACGATTTCACCGGCGGCAATCTCGACACAAGTAAGTGGGGTGTCCAGACGACTGCGGGCACTGGTTCTCATACGGGAGTCGATTGCCTTGTCAACTCGAGCAAGAATGTTTCGACATCATTTGGAGTGCTCAGGCTCACGACTCGCAAGGAGTCAGCCCCGTTCACCTGCACAAGCCCATACGGCAACTTCAGGACGCAATACACGGGCGCAATGGTCAGTACCTACAACAAGTTCGCGCAGGCCTACGGTCGCTTCGAAATTCGCGCCAAGTTCCCCGCAACCAAGGTCGCTGGACTGCAAAGTGCGCTTTGGCTCTATCCCCAGAACCCGACGTACGGATCTTGGCCCCAGTCCGGTGAGATCGACATCGCTGAGGAATACAGCGCGTACGCGGACCGGGCCGTCCCCTACATCCACTATGCGCAGACGAACCTGACTGATGCGAGTGTGACGAACAGCCACTGCCTCATCAAGGACGTCTCGGCGTTCCACAGTTATGTGGCCGAATGGACTCCGACGAATATCACCATCAAGTACGACGGTGCGACGTGTCTGTCGCATTCGTGGACGCCGGCAGCTCCGCTGCTCAGCCCAGCCCCGTTCGACCAACCGTTCATGGTGTGCCTCACGCAGGGTCTTGGGGTCAACGGCAACGCCTTCAACTCGTTGACAACGCCATTGCCCGCGACAACTCAAGTCGACTACGTACGAGTGTGGTCCTGATGACGGTGACTAGATCGTTGGGAAAGTTTCAGTTGTCGTGAAACTGCCGAGCGCTCCACCGTCCCGCAAAGACTGGGCGTCGGCGGCGCGTTCGGACATCATGGCGAGTAGAGCCTCGGCGTCTGATTCGCGTTGCATTTCGGAATGCAGCAGGGCGTGGCGCAGAGATTCGGTCTGGCGAAGAGATTCGGTCTCGCGATGGATGAGGAGCTCATGCAGTTCCGCGATATCGGTTTTGTGTTCGTCGACAGCCAGACGCAGCGCATCGGCCTCTCGTTCGTACATGGCGATGGTCTCGCGAAGTTCCGTGACCTCGACTTCCTGCCTGGCGTCGGAGCGGAGCATGTTCTGACGAAGTCTCTCGGTCTGCTCCAGTGCATCGGCCTCGCGTTGTTCGATCCTCTCCAGCAAGTCGGCGACTTCGACTTCTCGTCGGGCACTGGCCTCTTTCAGCGCGTCGCGGAGCGCCGTCACCTGGCTCTGGGCGCTGGCCTCACGCTGGGCTGCCGCGTCCAGCTTTGCCAAATCGGATTCGCGAAGAGCCTCCGTACGGAGTAGCGCCTCGCGCAGTGTGTCGACCTGTCTTGATGCGGCGGCTTCACGTTGGGAAAAGGTTTCCCGAAGTTCAGCGAGTTCGACTTGGTACTCCTCCTCGGTTCGCTTCATCGCATCGCGCAGCGCCGTGGCCTGGCGGTATGCACTCTCCTCGCGCTGTGTAGCCGCGGTGAGGTCTGCTGCTTCGGCTTCGCGTTGAGCTACAGACTGATCCAGAGTTTGACGGAGTGCCTCGAGTTCCTCTGAATTTTCGGCTCTGCGTTTGCCGATGCTTTCGAGCGGTTCGTCAATCTCGGTTTGTCGCGGTGGTTCAGTGTCAACAGGGGCCTTTGCGGCGGGAAGAGTGGTGGTCGGAGTCCATGCTTTGTCCAGGGTTGGCGCCAGAGGATTGAGAGGCGACCTGGCCGGTGCGCGACGAGTTCTCTCGAGTCCTGTATTCGAAAGGACTATCGCCTTGCACGCCTCTTCGAATACCGGATCGTATTGCGATTCCTGCGGGTCTGGGCCTTGTGCTTGGTTGTCCGCGGACGGATTTGGCATTTCATCTCGATCGGTTAGGCGGGCTTTCCATTTGCCGAGTTGGCTCGATGCTTTTGCATGCTGGTGGGACGCCTCCGCGATCTCGGGATGCGGGTCGGCGCCACTGCGCTTGCTGCGGATGCTCATGCAAACCTCGATTCGAG
>JBDSQP010000021.1:0-3334 GCA_039929755.1 Aeromicrobium sp.
AGAAGATCCGCCTGCGCGGCAAGGGCGGCAAGGGCGAGGCCGGTGGTCCAAACGGCGACCTGCTGCTTCTCGTTCATGTGGCTGCGCACAAGATGTTCGGTCGCAAGGGTGACAATCTGACGATCACGGTTCCGGTCGCCTTTGACGAGGCCGCCCTCGGCGCGGAGATCCAAGTGCCGACTTTGAATGGCCAGCCGGTCAAGATCCGCATACCGGCGGGCACGCCCAACGGCCGGACCTTCCGCGCACGTGGCAAGGGCGCCCCACACAAGAGCACCGGTGTAGGCGACCTGTTGGTGACCGTCGAGGTTCGTGTCCCCGATGAGCTTTCGGATGAAGAACGCACTGCGATTGAGGCTTACCGTGCCGCGCGTGCCAATCTCAGTCCGCGCGATGAACTGTTTGATCAGGTGAAGTCATGACCAGTTTTGTTCCACCCGGACCCGAGGCGAAGGTCTTCGTCATCAGCGTCGCCGCCGAGCTTTCGGGCCTGCATCCGCAGACTCTCCGCACCTATGACCGGCTCGGACTGGTTGAGCCTGCCCGCACCGGAGGCGGTGGCCGGCGCTACTCCATTCGCGATATCGAGGTCCTGCGCCAAGTCGCCCGACTCACCGCCGAAGGCCTGGGCCTTGAGGGTGTCAAGCGGGTCCTCCAGCTCGAGCACCAGGTTTATGCACTTCGCGAGCGGGTGGCCGAACTCCAGGCCGAACTCGCGATGACTCAAAGGGCTATGGCGACGACGCAAAACCTGCCGGCCCTCATTGCAGACCAGCACATCACCCTCTGGCGCAAATCCCGCTGACGAGTCGCCTACTCCCGCTGACGAGTCGCGTATACGTGACTCCTCACCCCGAGTGAGTGACTCCTCAGCATTAGTGGGGAATGACGTTCTCGAGGGGTTGGCCCTCGGTGAACCTCTTCAGTTGCTCACGGAGCAGCTTCTGAATTCGGGACCTCATGGCAGTCGTCCCTCCGGCGATATGCGGGGTGATCAGCACGGTGGGCAAAGCCCACAGCGGGTGACCCGCCGGCAGCGGCTCCGGATCAGTGACATCGACGGCCGCACGGATACGACCGGTCGAAGCCTCGGCGACGAGTGCGTCGGTGTCGACCAACGGTCCGCGGGCGAGGTTGACGAGCAGCGCGCCGTCCTTCATTCGTTTCAGGAAACTTGCGTCGACCAAGTGGTGCGTCTCGGGGTTGAG
This sequence comes from Aeromicrobium sp., assembly GCA_039929755.1. Taxonomy (GTDB): domain Bacteria; phylum Actinomycetota; class Actinomycetes; order Propionibacteriales; family Nocardioidaceae; genus JACMOZ01. The sequence continues at coordinate 1,209 of JBDSQP010000021.1, forward strand.
CGGTGCCAGCAGAACGATGACATCGGCGTTGGGGACCAAGCCGGGTAGCTCGTCGAATCCGTGTACGCCCTCGCGTGCCGTGCGAGCGACCCGAGTGATGCTGACCTCGAAGCCGGCGAGGCGCCGCTCGAGGGCCTGGCCGATCGAACCGTATCCGACGATCAGGACTTTCCGGTCCGCGAGCGAGATCAGCGCCTGGTCCTGATCCCACTCACCACGATCCTGCGCACGGACGAATCGGGGGAATCCCCTAAGTGAGGCGATGATCATTCCCACACCAAGCTCGGACGTCGCCGCGTCGTGGACCCCGCGGGCGTTGCAAAGAGTGATCGACGGATCGACGAAGTCGATGATGTGATCTACCCCGGCTGACTGGGTTTGAATTGCACGGAGTTTGGGCATCTGCGGCAGCACGGACGCGAAATCGAGTGTGAAGCCGTATGGCGGCACCCAGAACTCGGTCTCTGCCAGATGGTCCGTCTGATCGCCGGCAACAAACCTGGCGAACTCGAGATCGGTGGAGACTTCCTGAAGTCTTCCCGGCGCGAACGGCAGGGTAACGAGGGTCATGCATTCAACTTACGGGCTCGATCCCCAACGCGGTGAGCCGCTTGTCGAACGCCAGCATCCGCACCGTGTCGACGTAGAAATCCTCTTGCCTCACGATCTTTCCCCAACGTGTATTGATCACAAACACCGTGCGGTTCTCATAGATCTTTTCGGTGGTGCCGGGTGCAAATGCTTCGTCGTCGAACCGGGCCACCATGGTCATGTTCCAGAGCCAGCCACCTAGGTAGACCTTTTGGATCGTGCCCTGGATATTGGCGCGCACGAACTCGGTGAGGAACGCCTCGATCTCGGCCCTGCCACGGTGGGTGCCGGTCCAACGGTGTTCGGCATCGCTGAACGCCAGGACGGCATCCTTGGCGTAGCTCTTGAGCAGAGGCTTGAAATCGCCCTTGTTGAGGGTCGCGACATCGCGCCTGAATTTGATCAGAAGTAGTTGGATGAAGAGACCTCGCAGAGCGAGGAGCAACGCGACGCCAACGACGATGCCGAATAGGAAGGTCATGCCCCCAGTATCGCCCGATAGATTGTTTCCACCGCCACCCCGATCGAGGACAGCATCCGTGTTTCAGAAGATTCTTGTCGCCAACCGCGGCGAAATTGCCATCCGGGCGTTTCGCGCCGCCCATGAACTCGGCGCGCGTACCGTCGCGGTTTTCCCGTATGAGGATCGTGGATCGGAACATCGTGTCCGCGCCGATGAGGCCTACGAAATTGGCGAGCTCGGACATCCGGTTCGGGCCTATCTCGACCCCGCGGGGATCGTCGCGACGGCGGTCAAGGCCGGTGCCGATGCGGTCTATCCCGGCTACGGCTTCCTGAGCGAGAACCCGGACCTCGCCGAGGCTTGCGAGGCCGCCGGGGTCACTTTCATCGGCCCCGACAAGACGATCCTCGAGCTCACCGGCAACAAGGCGACCGCGATCGCGGCGGCCAAGGCTGCGGGAGTGCCCGTCCTTCGATCGGTGCCGCCTTCGCGTGATCCCGACGAGTTGATGACCGCCTCGGATGAGCTCAATTACCCGCTGTTCGTCAAGGCCGTGGCTGGCGGCGGCGGGCGCGGTATGCGTCGCGTCGACGACCCCGACAAGGTGCGCGAAGCGATCGATGCCTCGATGCGCGAAGCCCAGGGTGCATTCGGCGACCCCACGTGTTTCATCGAGGAAGCCGTCGTCAACGCCCGCCACATCGAGGTCCAGATTCTCGCCGACAACGCCGGCAACGTCATACATCTGTATGACCGCGACTGCTCGGTCCAGCGCCGCCACCAGAAGGTTGTCGAGCTTGCCCCTGCTCCCGGCCTCGATCCCGATGTCCGCGAACGTATGTGTGCCGATGCGGTGAAGTTCGCGAACGCGATCAACTACTCGTGTGCCGGGACTGTCGAGTTCCTTCTCAACGACAAGGGCCACTACGTCTTCATCGAGATGAACCCCCGCATCCAGGTCGAGCACACGGTGACCGAGGAGGTCACCGACGTTGACCTGGTTCAGTCCCAGATGCGCATCGCCGCGGGCGAAACTCTTGCCGAACTCGGCTTGCAGCAAAAAGACCTGCAC
>JBDSQP010000022.1:0-7457 GCA_039929755.1 Aeromicrobium sp.
CGTGGAGGATGAAGTCGTCGAATTCCTCGTCTTCGGGAGCATCGTCGAGGCCGAGATCGCGGTGCATCTCCGCGGCTTTCATGAGGGTCCAGATCTGGGCGCGGATGGCCGGCAACTTGGCCGGATCCATCGCGGCGATGTTGGCGTATTCATCCAGCAACTGCTCAAGCTTGGCGATGTCGCCATAGGACTCAGCGCGTGCCATCGGCGGTATGAGGTGATCGACGATCGTTGCGTGGGCGCGGCGTTTGGCCTGGGCGCCTTCGCCCGGATCGTTGATCAGGAACGGGTAGATGAGGGGCATGTTGCCGATCGCTGCATCGGTCGCGCACGAGGCGGAAAGTCCGGCGTTCTTGCCCGGCAGCCATTCCATAGAACCGTGTTTGCCCAGGTGAACGACGGCATGAGCGCCGAAGCCGCCGTCGGCGGGAACGTTCTCCAGCCAGCGATACGCCGCGAGGTAGTGGTGCGAGGGAGCCATGTCGGGATCGTGATAGATCGCGACAGGGTTCTCACCGAATCCGCGCGGCGGCTGGATCATGATGACAACGTTTCCGGCCTGCAGCGTTGCCAGGACGATCTCGTTCCCGCCGCTCTCAGATGACGGGGTGACGAACAACTTGCCAGGGGCCTCGCCCCAAGCATCGGTCATCGCGTCAGTGAGTTCGGCAGGCAGGTGCGCGATCCACTTCTTGTAGGACTCGGCCGGGATGCGCACGGTGCTCTCTGTGAGCTGGGCCGTCGTCAGCCATTCCTCATCCTGACCGCCAGCGGCGATGAGGGCATGGATGAGCGCGTTGCCCGAAGTCGAGTCCGGCTCTTCACCTTCAACGGGCGGAAGCGGTTCGAGTCCGGGGATCGAGCCGGGTTCGCCCAGGTCATAGCCGGCGTCGCGCATTGCGCGGAGCAGGCGAATCGCCGAGACCGGAGTGTCGAGGCCGACGGCGTTGCCGATGCGACTGTGTTTGGTCGGGTAGGCCGACAGCATGATCGCGACCTTGCGATCGGCCGGCGCGATGTAGCGCAGGCGTGCGTGGGCGACGGCGATTCCGGCGACACGGGCGGACCTCTCGGCGTCGGCGACGTACCGCGGCAGGCCATCCTTGTCGATCTCCTTGAACGAGAACGGTGCGGTGATGATGCGGCCGTCGAACTCGGGGATCGCGATCTGGTTGGCCGAGTCGAGCGGCGAAAGGCCCTCATCGGATTCCTCCCAGGCATCCTTGCCCCACGTCAGGCACAAGCCCTGGAGGATCGGGATGTCGAGGGCTTTCATACGTTCGACGTCCCATGCTTCGTCGTCGCCGCCGGCACTCGCCGTCCCGGGCTTGGTACCGCCGGCTGCGAGAACCGTGACGATAAGGGCGTCGAGTGTTCCGAGGGATTCATACAGATCGTCGGGGGCGGCGCGCAGGGATGAGGAGAAGATCGGGATGCCGATGGCTTCGCCCGTCGCGTCGATCGTGTCGGCAAGGTCGTGGACGAATGCGTTGTTGCCGCTGCTCTCATGAGCGCGATAAAACAGGATGCCGATTCGCGGGAGTGTGGTTTCGAGAGCCTCAACCGACGAAGGGCGCTTTGAAACCCCCCACTCGGGTATGACGGCCGGGGCGTCGAAGCCCTCGCCGGTCAGCAAAACCGTGTCGGACAGGAATGCGTGGAGCTGGCCGAGGTTTCCGGGGCCGCCCTGCGCGAGGTAGAGATGGGCTTCTGCGGCTGTGCCGACCGGAACGGTCGAGTGGCCCATGAGTTCGGCATCGGGTGTCTGCTCGCCGCCAAGGACGACGACCGGGACGCCGGTGCCGATGACGGCGGCAAGTCCGTCCTCCCACGACTTGGCGCTGCCGAGAATGCGCACGACGATCAGGTCCGCGCCGTCGATCACGCCGGGCAGGTCGTCGGCGACCGAAAGCCGCGACGGGTTGGCGAGAACGTAGTCCGCACCGGAGGCCCTGGCCGACAAGAGGTCGGTGTCAGAGGTGGACAGCAGCGCAATGCGCGTCATGGTTCTCCTTCATGGGGTTCGCGCCCCACACAGATGGAATCGCCACGCTCAGTGTCTGGCTGCCCGACAAACGTCGAGTCACAGTGGCGGAACCGCCCCGGATTTCCACCGGGTTCCTGACCCTTGTGACGAAGGTTCTTGTGGCCTCAGCCTACTTGACCAAAAATTGTTTCCGACCAGCTGTCGATTTCGCCTGCACTCGTTCGTCGCTTCAGTGTTCACTCGAACACGGTGCACACTCACTAAGATGAAAGGCACACTCATGTCAAACAAATACCTGGTCCTCATCCGTGGGGGCGACTGGATTCCCGAGAACGTCGACGAAAACGGCGCAGCCATCATGTCGAAGGCCCACAAAGATTTCGCCGAAGCCGTGATCGCGGCCGGTGCGCAGGTCATCGGCGGCGACGCACTGCAGCCGTCCTCGGTCGGCGCCATCATCACTCCGTCGACAAACGGCGGTTCGGCGGTGTTCACAGACGGACCGTTCACCGAGTCCAAGGAGATCATCAGCGGCTTCTACATGCTCGAGGTCGAGACACCCGAGAAGGCGCGCGAACTGGCGGCGCTGTGCCCCACCGACGGCACACTCGAGTTTCGCCCCGTCGTCGAATTCAGCGGGTAACCTCTGCCTCATAATGGGAAGCGTGGCCACCGTCCTTGAGCAGGTATTTCGGGACGAGTGGTCACGTGTGCTCGCCAACCTCATCCGGTTCACCGGCAACCTGGACCTGGCCGAGGAGTGTGCACAGGAGGCGTTCGCCCGCGCCGCCGAGACCGACCTTTCCTCCATCGCCAACCCTGGCGCGTGGCTCACGACGGTCGCCAAAAGGATCGCGGTCGACCGCATGCGGCGCGAGGCGACCCTCGCACGCAAGCTCCCGTTGCTGGCAGAGGATCTCGATGCCTCGTCCCTTGACGATCAGTCTGAGGAAGCCCCGCCCATCGACGACGATCGCCTCCGTTTGACCTTCGTGGCCTGCAACCCCGAGCTTGCCGAAGAGGCTCAGGTCGCCCTCGCACTTCGATTGGTATGCGGAGTGGCCACAGTCGATATCGCCTCGGTCTTCCTCGTCCCGGAGCCGACGATGGCAGCCAGGATCACCCGTGCGAAGAAGAAGATCGCCTCTTCGCACGCCAGGTTCGAATTGCCATCGCTGGACAAACTCGCAGAGCGCATCGAGGCGGTCCGGACGACGATCTATCTCCTCTACACAACTCTCCACGAGGTGCCGCAGTCCTCGGCAACGTCCTCAGGAGTCACGGCGAATGCCGCGATCTCGATGGCGGCGCAACTCGTCGCTCTCTACCCGGACTCGGGCAAATCCGACGATGGCGAATCGGCCGGTCTCCATGCCCTCCTTCTGTTGACCGAGGCACGACGACCGGGACGAGTGTCCGCAACCGGTCAGGCCCTTGCCCTCGATGAGGTCGATCGCTCCCTGTGGGACGGCCAACTCATCCAACAGGGGCTTGCGCAGGCAACCCGAGCACTTCCCGGAGGCGGACGGTTCGCCCTGCAGGCCGGCATCTCGGGTCTACATTCGGCCGCACCCACCTGGGACGCGACACCCTGGCCGGAGATAGTCAGCCTGTATGAACGGTTGCTCGCGATTTGGCCCGCACCATCGGTTCGCCTGGGCGCCTTGATTGCCAAAAGCTATGTGTCTGGTCCAAAGTCAGCGCTCAGCGAACTCGAAGAACTGGCCGATGAGACTCCCACCCGACAAGTTGCTGCCGCCCGCGGGGACTTGCTGCGCAGACTCGGGCGGCACCACGAGGCGATCGCGGCATACGAAGCCGCTGCAAGACTCGAACCGGACCCCTTGTTGCAGGGCTATCTCCTGCGGCGTGCCGCCGAAATCTGAGGCCGGCTCAACGCCCCTCAACGGGCAAAGCGCTTCCCAAATGTGATCTGGCCCACTAGGTTCGGTCCGGGCCCGTGGGGTCGAGGGAGCAACGTCCGTCAAGGAGCAATGCATGCCAAAGGCCACACGACCACGTCATTTCAGAGGAATGAGCGCCGCAGCCCTGGGCCTCGCCGTCATCGGCGGGGCTCTTGTTTCGACACCGGCACACGCCGATGGCCCCGGTTCGGGCACGCCGTGGGTGGTGTCGGTCGGCGACTCCTACATCTCGGGTGAGGCAGGACGTTGGGCCGGCTCGTCCAACAGCAGCCCGTCGTCGGCAGACGCGCTGGGCGGCACCGCCTACTTCGACAATGCCGCCAACACGGCTGAAGTGATCAACCGGTGCCACCGCAGTAAGAGTGCGGAGATCTACATAGGCGGCGGCATCAACGGCATGAACCTGGCGTGTTCGGGTGCCAAGACGGCAACCTTCACCGATGGCAGTGGCTATTTCAAGCCGGGTCTGGACTTCTCCGACAACGGGTCAGGCCAACAGGGTCAAGCCAAAATGCTGCAGACATTCGCGGCAAGCCACAACGTGAAGATGGTTTCGGTGTCGATCGGCGGAAACGACTTCAACTTCGCAAGCATCATCCAGTCCTGCGTCACGGACTTTCTCGGCTCGCCGTCGTGGTGGCCCGACTACTGCAATGACGACAGCAGCGTCACGGCCAACTTCACCAGCGGCAACGTGGCCGCCGTAAAGACGAAGATCTCGAACGCATTCCTCAACGTTCGTACGGCCATGCGCGATGCGGGCTATGCCGACGCGTCGTGGACGCTGCTCGTGCAGAACTACCCTTCGCCGGTCCCCAACTCCTCGGGCTTCCGCTACAGCCAGAGTGGCTACACGCGCCAGAACACCGGCGGCTGTGGCTTCTGGGACAACGACGCCAACTGGGCCAACGGCACAGCACTCCCGACCATCAACAACACGGTGACCGGAGCGATCACGCAGTCAGGCATCACGAACGCCAAGACCCTGAACCTGTCCTCGGCATACAACGGTCGTCGGCTCTGCGAGACCGGAGTCGGCCTGTATGAAGAGGTCGGACTCTCGTCCTGGACGCAGACCGCCGCGGTCGACAAGACCGAATGGGTCAACCAGATCCGCACCGTCACGACCGGCGGAAGCAGCCCGTATTACATCCAGGAATCCCTGCACCCGAACTACTGGGGACAGCTTGCCGTTCGCTCCTGCGTACGCCAGGCATACAACGGGGGCGTGCCGAAGAGCGGCACTTGCACGCGGAGCGCCAATGGCAAGAACGCCAATGGCGAGCCGAACATGATCGATCAGTGATGCACGGAGGCCAGGCTCCAGAGTCTGGCCTCCGTGACACCATGGCTGGGTGAACCGTACGTATGCTGATCGCTGCCCTGGTGTTCTTCGCCCATGGATTGCCGAAGACGGTGCACTCGTTCGGATCCGACTGATCGGCGGCACGCTGCGGTCCTCATCGCTGCGGAGTCTGGTCGGTATCGCAGCCGAATGGGCCGATGGCAACATCCATCTGACCTCGCGGGCAAACCTTCAGATGCGGGGGGTCGCGCATTCTCACGGCTGCGTGCCCAATGCCCTGGTGGATGCGATCGCCGAGGCCGGGTTGTTGCCGGTGCCGTCGCACGAACGTGTCCGCAACATCAGCGTGTCGCCCATGACGGGTCGCGTCGGCGGCCATGCCGATCTGCGGCCACTTGCCCACGTCATTGACGAGTTGCTCTGCGCCGATCCCCTGTTCACTTCGCTGTCCGGCAAGTTCCTGTTTTCGCTCGATGACGGCCACGGCGACGTGGGGCGCCACACCCTTGACCTCGGCGTTTTCGCACTTGATGCCCACACCGGTCAACTCCGGATCGGGTCGACGCTATGGGGGCCGACGGTCGACCTGAACCACGTGGCACCTGCCCTGATCGAACTCACGCGCAAGTTCCTTGGCCTTCGGGGCGCCGGCGAAACGGCATGGTGGCATGTCGATGAGCTTCCCGAAAAGGGCGCTGAACTGCTCGACCGCCCATACGAGCGCGACGACCGCACCCTGATGACGACCGAGCCGCCGCCATTTGGAAAAATTGCGCAGGACGATGGCCGTCAGGCCCTGCATGTCGAGATTCCGGATGGCACACTCACCCCACAATTGGCCGAGCGACTTGTCGGTCTCGGCCCGCAACTCCTTGTGACTCCCTGGCGCGGCGTCATCGTCCCCGACCTGGAGAAGGCATGACACCGCACGACCCGAACCCTCTATCGCCCAAACGCCCGTCCCGGCACTTCGACTACATCGACGATGGTCCGGCGATCTATGTCGACTCGTTCGCAACGATCCGCGCCGAGAGCGATCTGTCACAGATACCCGCCGACGCCGAGAAGATCGCTGTGCGGATGGTTCACGCGACCGGCCAGACCGATCTGACCAAGGACCTGGTGATTCATCCCGGCCTCGTCGCCGCCGCCCGCGCTGCGCTTGCCGCCGGCGCACCGATACTGACCGATGCCAACATGGTCGCGTCGGGCGTCACTCGGGCACGTTTGCCGAAGGACAACGACGTCTTGTGCTTCCTTCGCGATGAGCGCGTACCCGCACTGGCCGCCGAATGGGGAACGACCCGGTCGGCTGCCGCTGTCTCGTTGTGGGAGGACCGGCTCGAAGGTGCCGTTGTCGCCATAGGCAATGCGCCGACCGCGCTCTTCCACCTGATGGAGATGCTGCTCGACGGCGCTCCCCGTCCGGCCGCGATCGTCGGCGTACCCGTGGGCTTCATCGGCGCGGCCGAGTCCAAAGAAGCGCTGATCTCGTTCGGCAGCATCTGTCCGGTCGGGGACATCCCGTTCCTCGCCGTGCGCGGCCGCCGTGGCGGTTCGGCCATGGCGGCCTCCGCGCTGAACGCGATAGCGCAGGAGAAGGAATGACACTCGCGCCTGAGGGGGCGGGCCGCCTGTATGGCGTCGGTCTCGGCCCCGGCGACCCCGAACTCATCACCCTCAAGGCCGCCCGGCTCATCGCCACGGCCGATGTCATCGCCTATCACTCGGGCGTCGGTAAGAGTTCGATCGCTCGGCGCATCGCAGCGCACCTGTTCCCCCAAGGCGTTGTCGAGGAGGACCTCCGCTATCCGGTGACGACCGGCACAACCGATCACCCTGGCGGCTATGCCGGCGCCATGGCGGACTTCTATGAAAAGTGCGCCGCGCGGCTCGCGACACATCTCGAAGCCGGCAAGACTGTCGTGATCATCGCCGAAGGCGATCCGCTCTTCTACGGCTCCTACATGTACATGCACGACCGGCTCTCTGACCGCTTCCCGACCGAGGTTGTCCCCGGCGTGACGTCGATCGCGGCAGCAACCGCCGCGGTCGCTTCTCCGCTCGTGCGCCAGACCGACGTGCTGACGATCCTTCCCGGCACTTTGCCCGAGCCCGAACTCGCACGTCGCCTCGCTGACACCGATGGCGCGATCATCATGAAGCTCGGCCGTACGTTCCCTGCGGTGCGTAGCGCCCTCGAACAGTCCGGTCGGCTCGACGATGCGCTGTATGTCGA
>JBDSQP010000023.1:0-3079 GCA_039929755.1 Aeromicrobium sp.
AGTACAGCGATCTGGTCCATGACTCCGGTAGGAACGCCGACGAATTCGTTCTCCGCTTTTTGGCATAGGAGAGCCAGATCTATGCGAGACAGGCCGAGGTCGAGGAGGTCGTTGAGAGCGGTCGCGACGATCGCTTCGACGGCAGCCGATGAGGAGAGGCCTGCTCCGTCGGGCAGGTCGCCGTCGATGACGAGGTCTGCGCCCTTGAGGCACTGCCCGTCGAGAGTGCGGTCGCGTAGTGCCCAGAACACCCCTGCAACGTAGGCGGCCCAGCCCTCGATTGAGCCGGGTTCTGCCGCGGTGGTGAACTCCTCCGCCTGGTTGCCGCCGAGAGTCGTCCATACGCGGACGGTGTCGTCATCGCGCAGGCGAGCCTTGAGTCGCAGACCCTTGTCGATGGCAATTGGCAGGACGGGACCGCCGTTGTAGTCGAGGTGCTCGCCGATGAGATTGACGCGCCCGGGTGCTGACCACTGCCGAACGTCGCTCATGGCGACAGTCTCGCGCACCTGGGGGCACGACCATGCACCGACCACTGGCAGAATGCGCTCATGCCAACTGAGAAACCAGCGCCGTCTGACAAGAGGCAACGCGTGCTTTCGGGCATTCAGCCGACTGCAGACTCCTTTCATTTCGGCAATTATTTTGGGGCGATCAGGCAATGGCCGGTCATGCAGGACGAATTCGAAACGTTCTACATGCTCGCGGACATGCACGCCATCACCGTCGAGTACGACCCCGCCGCCCTGCGCGAGCGTACGTATCGTTCCGCGGCCCAGCTCATCGCCGCGGGCATCGACCCTGAACGCAGCGCACTGTTCGTTCAGAGCCAGGTTCCGCAGCATGCGCAGTTGGCGTGGGTCCTCAACTGCCTCACCGGTATGGGTGAAGCCAGTCGCATGACGCAGTTCAAGGACAAGACAGCCAAGGGCGGAAGCGAACGCGCCTCTGTAGGACTCTTCACCTATCCGATCCTTCAGGCCGCCGACATCCTGATCTATCAGGCCGACCAGGTGCCCGTCGGCGAAGACCAACGACAGCACCTTGAACTGACTCGTGACCTCGCCGGCCGGTTCAACCATCGATTCGGACAGACGTTCACGATTCCAAAACCGCACATCGTCAAGGCCACGGCCAAGATTGCGGACCTCCAGGATCCAACGGCGAAGATGAGTAAGTCGGGTTCGGCGGCCAACGGCATCATCGATCTTCTAGACGATCCCAAGACGGCGGCCAAAAAAATCCGGTCAGCGGTGACGGATTCCGGCGGCGACATCCGCTTCGATCAGGAGAACAAGCCCGGAATCTCCAATCTGCTCACCATCTATTCGGCCATCACAGGTTCGACGATCGCCTCGATCGAAAAGGAGTACGAGGGCCGACAGTACGGCGCATTCAAGGTGGCGTTGTCTGAGCTCGTGGCCGACTTCGTCGGTCCTTTCGGCCAGCGCACCCACGAGCTTCTCGACGACCGAGCCGAACTCGATCGCGTCCTCAAGGATGGAGCGGAGAAGGCGAAGGCAGTCGCCACAGGGACCTTGGCGGTCGTGTTCGACCGTCTCGGCTTCGTCCTTTAGGCGCGCGCGATGATGACTCTTGGTGTGGCCATCGCCGTCCCCGAACCCTTTGGATCCCAACTTCGTGAAAAGCGGGCCGCCTTCGGCGACTGCATGGCCGAAACTGTACCCAGCCACGTCACGTTGATGCTGCCGATGGAAGTCGATCAGGAAGACTTGGCCGACGTATGCCGCACGCTCAAAGAGGCAGCGGCAAAGATCCGCCCATTCCATATGCGGCTGCATGGCACCGGCACATTCCGGCCCATCTCGCCAGTTGTGTATGTCGAGATCAGCGAGGGTGTCCCGGACACCGAAATCCTCGCGACATCGGTCCGCAAGGCACTAGGCGCGCCTGAGCCGGATTTCCCATTTCATCCGCATGTGACCGTGGCGCACAATGTTGACGACGGCGCGCTCGATCGTGCTTACGCCGATCTCAGCGATTTCGAGTGCTCTTTCGAGGTGGGCTCGTTCCATCTCTACCGTTTTGAGGACGCGGCGGGATGGACGCCGAAACTGGAATTCCCGCTCGGCTCCGACATGTGACCCATGCCGCGCGCGAACGCAAAGGGTTTAGTCGTAGAGTGACGTGACCGACAGCCACCTCCGACGGCAGTTGCCACCGAACGAATCGATGAGGCATGACCACTACCTCTCCTGCGCCATCAACTGGGGCCGGCCGCGCTGCGATCGCCGCCCGTACCCTTCGAACAGACCGATGGTGGATACCGCCGTTGGCGACCGCTGTCGGACTGATCGCCTGGATCACCTACGCAACCGTGCGGGTGTTCATGCAGAAGGACTACTTCGTCGGTGACTACCACTACCTGACGCCGTTCTACTCGCCGTGTATCTCCAACGGTTGTGTCGCCGAGGCCGCACACTTCGGTCGATTCTTGCCCGACGTATGGTTCCTGCCTTACGCGGCCGCGACCCTGCCGTTCCTGCTGCTGTTCCGATTCACCTGTTACTACTACCGCAAGGCCTACTACCGTGCCTTCTGGTTCTCGCCGCCCGCGTGTGCGGTGGCTGAGCCGCACGCAAAGTACACCGGTGAGACCCGCTTCCCGTTGCTCGGTCAGAACCTCCACCGTTACTTCTTCTACGCCGCGGCGCTGATCTCGTTGATCAACACCTACGACGCGATCGAGGCGTTCACGACCTCTGACGGAAGCTTCGGATTCGGTCTCGGCAACATCGTGCTGCTGATCAACGTCATCGCCTTGTGGGCCTACACGGCTTCGTGCCACTCGTGCCGCAGCATGATCGGCGGCCGCCTCAACCACTTCTCAAAGCACCCGATCCGCTACAAGCTCTGGGGCTATGTGTCCAAGCTCAACACCCGGCACATGGGGTTGGCCTGGCTGACACTCGGCACGCTTGCGTTCACCGACTTCTACATCATGGCCGTTTCGGCCGGATGGTTCTCTGACCTGCGCTTCATCAACTGACGGATTCAATACATGACTGCTGAAATCGAGACACATACCTACGACGTCGTCATCATCGGCGCCGGCGGG
>JBDSQP010000024.1:0-9916 GCA_039929755.1 Aeromicrobium sp.
CCAGTAGGTCTTCAGGATGTCGAGGTAGTCCCGCAATTCCACGCTTGATACCTCAGATTTCGAAGGAACAGATGATCCCAAAGCCTAAGCCACGCGAACGCTGAAAGGACTCAATGGTCGACTTTGGCGCAAATGCCGTCGACTCCGCCCCTCCTCAGATCACGGCGGGCCAACTGAGACAGCGTTGGACCCATTCACTTTGAGCCAAGATCGAGAAACTCCTCGCAGGTCCCTTCCTGACACTGCTTATTCCTGGCGAACTCCCCCCTGAACGATCCCCTCACCCCGTGTAACAGGCCACCCACGTGTGACTCCGGCCAAACGGTTGTAGCTACACCGCGGTCGTAAGTGGGCTGGGGCGATCCTGAGTATCCCGGCGAGGGTATGGCGCCGGACCAGCACGGCCGCCTACAACGAGGACACTCGGCATTCCGCCCAATAAGACGCAGCCCGCTCAGCTGACACCGAGCTGTTCAGCAGACCCACCACGCCAGCCATTCAGGTTGCGTGACTAACGACTGTCACCAGTTCGTGAAGCAGACCCTAGCGCCTACAAGTATGCGAGTGTGCCTGTATGAGCCACGACGACTAGGTGCATTGGTTGGTGATCGTAGGCATCAGCCTTGAGATCGTCGGGATCAGCCTTGCAGCATTTGCGCTTCGCAAGACGTGGAAACAGTTCGCGCGTGTTGGTGAGACGTTTGTGCCTCTTGTGCCTCTTGTGCCCCGGTGGGTCAAGGGACTCATTCACCGTCGCAGGGACGCCACCGTGCGACCCTCGGCGGCGGCCGTGAATGCATCGGCCCCCGCAGCGACCACCAGTATTGACATCGACGCGTCCGGTTATGTTGACCTTGAGAGCCGTCTGAACGGGATGGAGCAACGAGCCCAGAAGCTTGAGCAGAGAGTCCGTGAAGAGTTCGCGGACGTCAGATCGGACGCGGGCAAGTTGAGCGAGGACCTCGCCAGAGCGCGGAGGGAGATCGGCACCATTCGTCGCGAGATCGAGGCTCAAAAGGCGCTCGAGGTCCCGAGCGATCTCCGCCTTCGGCAACTTCTCGCTCAAATGCAACCTACGAATCAAAGCCCAGTCTTCCAAAGTGATCACTTCTCCATCGTGGATAGGTGCTCACTTTCCAAGCAGCAGCCTTTGCGATGACAACCTGAATGCACCGTCACATTTGCTCAGTTTTCGACCGGCATCGACACCCACCACGACCGTTGCCAGCGCGCAGTCAAACGCTGCTAGCGCGGTCGGTGGCTGCCGGCGAGGTCGGTGCTCATGCCGGTAAATCCCTCTCGAGGGTAGGAAGGGTAGCCCGGCGGCCATCCAACCAGGTGTTCATCTTCGGCAGCACTCGTTTCAGGACGGCTCCGGATGCGAGAGACGTGCCCAAGCCGACCCCGATCACTAGCAGTGCGGCGAGGAAGCGGGACCCGAAAGGTGCCTTCGGCGCCTGACCGAAGGTGATGCCCGGACCGCGAGCGGTGTCGCCGGTCGCGGGTACTTTCGGGTCGATGGCGTTGCCGAACCCACCGGACGCAGTGTCGGTCGTCTGCACCTTGTAGAGCCCAGCCTTCGGGACGTCGATGCGTCCCCACGGCGTGTGGCCGCGGCAGTTGGCGCTCTTCTCGTAGATCCACGTGGGGATTGATGTGACGGCCAGTGGTTCGCCGCCTTCGACTGAGACGACCCGCACCGCCATGCCCTTCGGTGCCCGGTAGATGGAGCCGGTGGCGAGGTAGGTGGTCCTGGTGGTGGCACAGGCATCCGGGCCGTATTCGTCGTCGACATGATCGAGCATCACGAAGCCCTCGGGCAGTCCGACCACCGCAGTGCCGGGTACGCCGACGACTCCGTAGCGGTCGAAGTCCTGCGGGACACCGCCGTAGATGTAGAACAGGACGCCCAGCGCCACCGAGAGCCCCGGGCCGATGACGAGCCCGAAGGTAACGGTCCAAAACCTCCAGTGCGACACGGTCGTCCAGAGCTTCTGCAGTTTCGGCAGCATCGGCTCTCCAGGTGTCGGGTGCGAGTCGCCTGCCCGAGCCGACGTGCGCTGATCCTCGTGCGCGTCGGCGTTGTCGTGTTCGGCCGCCACGAACTGGTCTGATCCACTGGGTCGCGCGGGCGCCGCCTGGGTCCTGGGTGCCCCATTATCGGCCGAATCCCTCCGCCTGAAGGTGCTCACCTGGATAACCTACGCGGACCGGGAGCCGCTGTCTCTACCCATGAGCACGGACGAGGTGGCGGATGTCGAAGCGGTCTCCGCAGCTATGGACTCGTGGAGTTTAGTGAATCGGACTCGGACGCGGACGCCGCCCTCGTTCCAGGAACTGACTACGCGCTGCGTTTCCTTCGGCAGATGGAGCGCATCTGCCCAGGATCTAGCGCCGATCCGCCGCCTTGGTGAGGGCTGCGACGAGTGCTGAGACTCAATGCTTCTCAACCGCATGCAGCTACTCATGGATCAAGAGGCCAATCTGCCCACACTCCTGTCGCAAGGCGGACAACTGAATACGCAGCGGATTCCTCGTGCCCTTGTCGGGGTTGAGCCGCGGGTTCGGCTCGGAAAGAACGTCAGTTTCGACCGGCCCCAGGGTGTCTGCGTTCGCGACAGGGGACTGCGATGAGTGCGTACAGGCACCTGTCGATCTCAGCTTCCCTGGAGGTCATCAGAAGGCTCCTAGCGGGCGGGAGCGTGACTCTCGAGCAGATGGCCTCTCGGCGACGCTTCGAGCTCCGCCGACGAACCTGGATGAGAGTCCGGCGCCGACGCTCTGGTGGCATGGATGCTGCATACCTTGGGTAGCGAACATATGAGGCGGGACTCGGACGCGGACGCCGCCTACTTAGATTCAAGTAGGCGGCGCCGTGGGGTAGGTATGTCTAGCAGGCATCGATCAAGGAGAACGATCCTGCGATCGACCCGGTGAAATTAGGCGTGTAAATCCGGACGTTCACCTTGTTCGGAGCCAAGCAGCACCCGTTGCGCCTGGTGCACCGTTGGCGCCTGGGGCACCTTTCGCGCCGGCTGCACCTGTGGCGCCGGTGTCACGCTTGGCGCCGGTTGCTCCGGTGTCTCCCTTGGGGCCTTGCTGGTTCCATGTCATGGGTGTTTCGTAGGACTTGCACGCTTCGCCTTCGTTGACTACCCGCACGTCGCCCTTGTGGTACTGGCTTCCGGCGATCGGCACCTTCCACGGCTGTTACTCCAACGTGGGCGTCGCTACAGCCATTTCTTCCAGCGGAAGAACGCGAGCTGGCCACCCGTTGTCGCGATGATTAGCGCCCAGCCGTAGGCGTAGCCGTGCTGCCAGTGCAGCTCGGGGATGTTGACGAAGTTCTGGCCGTAGAGGCCGACGATGAAGGTCGGCAGCAGCAGCACCGAGGCGATGACGGTGAGGACCTTCATGACATCGTTCTGGTCGTTGGCGACCTTCGCCTGGTGGTAGTCACGTGCTCCGGCGACCAGGTCGCGGGCCAAATCGATTCCGTCGGTGGAGCGCAGCAGCTTGTCGTAGACGGCAGCGAAGTTCAGCTCGACCTCGCGGGTGAAGACTTCCTCGCCATCGAAGTCGATGCGGTTGTCGACGACCTGACGCACCGAATCTCGCAGCGGTGAGAGGGTCCGGCGGATGTTGAGCATGTCGTGGCGCAGGTCCGAGATCCGACGCCGAATCTTGTCCTCATCCCAGTGGTCGATGCCCTCCTCGAGCTCCTCGATCTCGTCGGTCAGCGCGTCGACCAGGTCGAGGAACCGCTCGGCCACGTCGTCGAGCAGGTGGTAGGCGATCATCCCGATCGAGTCCTGGTAGCGGCACGAAAACTCGGCTGGCGACGGGTCATACGGCGGTCGCCCGCCCGGCGGCGTCTTTCGGACTGTCAGCAAGGTGTCTCGGGTCATCACGAGGTTGAGCTCCTGGTAGAAGACCAGGTCCTCGGCTGGCACCTCGACCGCGACGAGGAGTACGCCGAAGAGGTAGTCGCCGTTGCCTTCCAACTTCGGCCGGGGCTCGTCGTCGTGGGTGCTTGGTGCCAGCAGTTGCTCCAGTGCGCGCCGATGGATGCTTTGGGGGACGTGGTTGCTGATCTCATCAGCGGTCGGATCGAGAAGGTCGACCCAGCGAATGTCGGTGCTCATCTGCTCATGTCACCACACCTCAGGCGGTGCCCAGGATTCGGGACTTCTCCTGGGTGAACTGCTCGTCGGTGAGGTCTCCGGCTGCATGGCGTCGGCCGAGGTCGGCGAGTTCGTCGAGTCGATCCGGTGTAGGTGCCCCGGTCGCGGCGGCGGGCGCAGCAGCGGGGTCGTCGTAGGCCCGCAGCGCCAGACCGCCTCCCGTCGCGGCCGTCCAGTCCGCCTCCAGGGCGACTCGTTGCGGGTTGTCGGGGTCGATGCCGACTCGGATCTTCTGCCCGACACGTGGCAGGGTGCTTTCAAGGACCATCAGCCCCTGCTCAACGTCGTACGGTGCCCCGGTGGGCGGCTCGAGGTGCAGTCCAATCCCGGTCGCAACGTTGATGTTGTTCACCACGCTGCCCGACGGCGTCACCGACGTGATTGTCGCGATCGCTCGGACGCCGCTCTCGAAGAGGGCCTGCTGGGAGGGCAGTTGCGCCAAGAGCCTGGCATCGAGCTTGTCGCCGAGCTTCTGCCCGAGGGTGCGGCCAGTACCGCCGGACGCCTTCCTGACGTAGCGATAGGCGGGCCCTCCGAGGAACACCAGTGCCGCGATCGCGTACGGGACCCAGCCGTCGAGCGACATCAGGAACCTCCCTCGGCCCGCAGGCGTTCGGTGTTGAACTCGGTCTCGGTCAGGACACCTTGGTCCAACAGCGCCTGCAGGCGAGCGAGGTCACTGACCGATGCGCGGCCAGCGTCCGGTGGCGGCGGGTCGTGCCGCAGGATCAACGAGTCGCCTCCGCGGGTGTTCGTAGACCAGTCGATCCGAAGCGCAACCCGGCTCGGGTCGGCCGGGTCAACGGCAACGTCGATCAGGTCGCCGTTGATCGGCAACGATCGGGACGCAACCAGCAGCGAGTACTGCTTGTCGAACGGTGCGATCCCCGGGACGGTGACGTGCAAGGTAAAGGTGACCGGGATGTTGACCGTGTTCACAGTCTTGTGGGAGTTGATGCTCACCGCACTGATCACACCCTCGCCACGGATGCCGGTGCGGAACAGTGCCGTCTCCCGACGGGCCCGCAGCATCCGTAGCCGCGCCTTGAAGATCAGCCACAGCGAGATCCCAAGCCAGACCGCGCCGAAGAGGAATGCGTCGTGGGTCAGGCCGTCGTCTCGGGTCGTGCCCGGGCTGAACGGAACCCAGAAGGCCACCGCAGCGATGCCGATGCCGATGAACTCCATCCGGCCTACGCCGATCGCCCAACCCCTCGGTGCGTCCGGGACCTGATCAGTTGACGGCCCGGTGCCACGGTTGACCTTGAGCACCTGAGCGCCTTGGAACGCGGTACCCAGGTCGCCCAGGACAAGGTCGTCCGGGTGTGCGGGGTCATAGGCGACCGGGACGGTGTCCCCGGTGCGAGGAACTGAGTTGTGCTGGATCCAGACCGACGTCCGGATCCGGAACTCCGGGGCGCCGACGGGCTTGACCAGCAAGTGCAAGATCACCCTGAGGCTGCCGAACCGGTCCCCGCTGCCGGTCAGATCGACACTCTCGACCAGGGCATCGGCAGTGGTGCCGGAGGAGAACAGCGCCTTGGACCGGTGCCTCTTCTGGGCGCGGCTCCGGTAGGTCAGCTCGATGATCACCGAGACCGCGAGCAGAATCGCTCCCGACTCGATCAGCCCAGCGCCGTCCGTGTAGTCACCGCCAAGCAGGACCCGGACGCCGCCGAAGACGAACAGGAACGCGGTCACGCCCCACATGATCCAGCGCATGGGAGGGGGTCCTTTCGAGGTTGCAAGGATCGAGACATAAGTCCAGAGGAGGGTGGCGCCTTCGGAGGTGCGAAGCCCGAAAGGCTTTGGGTGGAGCATGACAGTGTCCGGAGCGGTGTGCAACAGCCCGGTGTTCGAACGTGACAAACCAGTCTTGTCAGTTATCAGACGGCTTCTTGGGACCGGAGTATGGCTCGAGCAGATGGCCGCTTTGGCGATGTTTCGGGCTCCGCCGCCGAACCTGGATCCGACCAGGGTCTGGCATCGATGCTTTGCCAGCTTCGATGATGACTCGCTTAGGTAGCGAAACCGCGAGTCGGAACGGAAGGGGTCTGAAGCCCGGGCACCACCGGCCCAACTTCGGCCTGAGGCGCAATAGTTGTGTTCGCGCTATGTTTGTTTGTTTCCTTCCCTCTCGGACGTTCCAGTTTCGGCCGCCCGCGGCTGGAACAGTCTCTTGCCCGGGAGGGGCGAAAAATTGTCGGCCAGCCTTGGTTGACCGTCACCTCCGTGGCAGGAGGTCACCTCGCATGTCACCATTGTCTGCTCCAGGAATTCGTGCCAGCCGCTCTGATGCTTTCGTCCATGTACGGCTGACCGGCCCGGTTGTGGTTAGGGCGTACTCATTTGGGAACGCAGTCCGCTTGGGCAACGTCACGCTGGTGATCGGTGATGCAGAGGCGGCGCGCAGCAGCGCTCTGTTGGCGCTGTTGATGCGCGACGTCGCGCCACGACTCGGCCACACCTATGTGGGCCGGCAGGTTGACCCGGTTTCGTCGACGGAGGTCACCGCTCTCGTCTCGCTGTATGGCGCGCAGCCATTGAGCGACTTCACCCTGACACGGGCCGTAGCCGCGTCAGCGGAAACCTACAAGCGCGGCGAAGTGGCAGGATCCTCGCATGGAATTGATCGCCAATCGGTTAGCGCTGGCCGACGTAATGAACAAGCTCGCATCAGTGAGGCCCGTCTTTCACTCCGAGGCCGACTTCGAGTTCGCGTTCGCTCAGACCGTGTGGTCCCTGGACCCGAGCATTCGCCTCAGGTTGGAGGTGCCGGCTCGTAACCTGAAAACACGACGCTCCGAGTACATCGACATGGTCTGCATTGCCGACTCGGTCACTCGGATCGAGTTCAAGTACGCGATGGGACAGTGGGACGGCACCGACGGGATCACAGACGAACGGTTCGTCCTTCGCAACCACGCGGCAATGGATCTGGCCCGCCACGGCTTCATCCATGATGTTTCCCGGCTCGAGCGCCTCACAACAGACCCAAACGACAATGGTCTCGCGATCATGCTCACTAACTGCCCCGCTCTCTGGGAACCCGCGACTACGGCATCACGCGACGCCGCGTTCCGAATTCATGAAGGTCAAAGGATCACCGGCGAGCTGACCTGGGGAACCCCTGAGCGCCCGTACCCGAAGAATGACCGAAGCATTCGCCGCCAATACACGGCCCACTGGCGCAAATTCAGCCAGCCACAGGGATGCAAGCTTCGATGGCTGGGCTGGGCAATCAACCCGCAGGACGCGTAGCGATCTCGTTGCACGCACCTGCGTCCATCCGCCGCGTCTGCACATTGATGCTGCGCTGTCCAGCAAGCAGCAATCCGGTGGTTCATGTGTTGTGGCGGCAGCAGTGTTAACGCCGGCTCCCGATTTTGCGGCCCAGACCTTTTCCACCAGCGGCACTGACTATCGTTGAAGGCGATGATCACCCGCCGCGACGCCGCCCAACGCTTGGACATCCCCATGGAGATGGCCACCCGGCATGGCTTGCCCCCGAAGCTCACCGAAGCACAGTTGCGTGAGATCGAGGACAACCCGCCACCTTGGCTGGTCCAGTCCCGCGCCAACCGGACCGGCAAGAAACCGGCGTGGGTCGATCTGATGTGCGACGTCTGCGGGTTTGCCGAGAAAGCCAGGCCGAAGAAATGGTGGCCGACGTTCACCTACCTCAGTTGCGACTCGCACCAGCCCTCCAGTCTGCCGCGTCCGCTCCCTAGCGAACTGCGCGTGGAAATCCCAGGCGTCGGCAGCCGGTTCGTCGGCTGGGTCGACACTCCACTGGACTGAGCCAACTGGCGCCGCAACTCTGACGACTCGGGTACCTGAGCGCCGCCTCGGGGCATTGCATCCTTTCGTCGCTTGCGACCGCCTTCTCGTGGCTCCCCCCCCGACCTTCGTCTCCGCATCGGCCCGCGCGAGGCAACGGTTCAAGTTGTTGTGTTGCATTAACTTCGCGCTGGACACGACAACTTCTGTTACGCTTCAAAAGTTGTTGTGTTTGATTTATTTGCGACGCCACGCGACAACTTGCCCCAACCCGCACAGCAAGGAAGTCAACCCATGGCCCGCGGACGCCCAACACGACAGAGCATTTACGACCTCCTTGAGGAGGCGATCGACGACCTCCGCAGTCGCTTTGGCGGCCTGCCTTCCCCCGCAGAGGCCGAAGAGATCTGGGACGACCTGTGGCACCAGGAAGCGCATCACTCCACGGCTCTCGAAGGCAACACGCTGATCCTCAACGAGGTCCGAAAGCTCCTCGACGAAGGCCGCACGGTCGGCGACAAGGAACTCAAGGAGTACATGGAAGTCCTGGGCTACGCCAACGCCGCCAAATGGGTGTACGGCCAAGCCCTCGAGCCAGGAGACTGGACAACCGGCGACTTGCTCAGCGTCCAAGAGGTTCGCACCGTTCACTACGAGGCGATGACTCCTGTCTGGAACGTCGCGCCACACCCGCACGCGACACCAGCCGAAACTCCCGGCAACTGGCGCCAGCACGACATTGCGCCATTCCCTGATGGGATGACGCCGCCCCCGTTCCCCGACGTCGACCACCAGATGACCGACTGGGTCGCCGACGTGAACAAACTCCGAGAGGACAGCGACGTCGCGTTCCCCGAGCGCCTCGCCAAAACTCACAACGACTTCGAGAAGATCCACCCCTACCTGGACGGAAACGGCCGCTCGGGCCGGCTGCTGCTGAACCTGCTCCTGGTTCGCCTGGGCTACCCGCCAGCGATCGTGTTCAAGAACGAGCGGACGAAGTATCTGAACGCCATGCGCAAGGCAGACGAGGGCGAATACGGCCCCCTCGGCGAGGTCATCGCCCGTGCGGTCACCAACAACCTCTACAAGTTCGTCGTGCCAGCGGTCGCCGGCCCGGCCCGCCTCGTGCCGCTCGCAAGCCTGATCGACGAGAAGGCCGGCCTGACCGCAACCGCACTCCGCGCGGCCGCAGAACGAGGCCGACTACGCGCACAGAAGTCCGATAGCGGCAGGTGGCAGAGCTCGAAGAAGTGGGTCGCCGACTACCAGAAGAGCAGGCAGAACAGACCCACCAAGGCGACGACACCAGACTGAGGGGACGCTCGAACGCGACGACAGTCAAGGCCGATCGTCCTGCAAGAATGTTCGCATGTCCGATATACGTCGCTCCTCTCCCGAACCGCCCTGGGGCGGCCCGCGGATCGAGCACACGCCGGGCGTGGCCGACGACCTCATGCGCGAGATCGCACCCCTTCTCGCCGAAGAGGGCATCGACCTCGATGATCCGGCCAAGATTCCTGACACCGAGACCCTGCAGCTCGCGCTCAACCGCGCGATCGAGCGCCGCAACATGGCCCTGTTCACCCCCATCGGCAAGTCCCGCGAACTCGCGCTCACCACGTTGCGGCTCTATGTTGAAGCCGTCGCCACCAGCCAGAACGAGTTCGCTGGAGCGATCTTGGCTACGGCGCGCCCTGAGTCTCCCGACAACTCCGTCGCTACCGTCGCCGGCACCATCGGAGTGGCGCTCGACCTCCTCGACGAGATCCTCTCCGGCCAGCGCAATGACGCACCGCCCGGGATCGGCGCACGCGCCCGGCTCCCAAAGAGCCACTGGGTTGGCGAGCGAGCAGCACGCGACATTCTTGACCTCGCTCGCAGGCGACGAGCCTTCAGGGCGTTCGGATCGTTGATCACCACGCAAGGAAGCCAGGCCGTCCAGTCCGGTG
>JBDSQP010000025.1:0-4201 GCA_039929755.1 Aeromicrobium sp.
ATCCTTGCCGATTACCTACCCGCGCAGATGAGCGTCGAGGAGATCCAGGCCATCGTCGCCGCGGCGATCGACACGACCGGTGCTGGCGGCGAGGGTATGAAGGCCATGGGCAAGGTCATGGGCGTTGTGTCACCACAGGTCAAGGGAAAAGCCGAGGGCGGAGTCGTGGCAGCCGAGGTCAAGAAGCAGCTAGGCCTCTAGCTGCCTCCTCGATCGGCGAGGCCGGCTAGGGGGTCGGAGGTGCAGACCGTCCGTTAGGGTTTGTTCTTGCCCTTCTTCTTTTCACCGTCATCGTTCTTCTTGATGGCTGGCTGACCCTTCGGCGGTCGATCGAAGTTGGTCGGCGTCAGGTAGTTCTGAATGATCCCCATCGCAAGCTTCCACATCGGTCCGGCAAGTGAGCTACCGCCGATTGAGTGGAAGTCGAAGACCCGGCCGTTGAGGGTGCTGCCCACGAGCGATTTCGGATTCCCGTTCTTGCTGGCTCCCGCGATCATTGAGGCGGTCACCAGTTCAGGGGTGTAGCCGACATACCAAACCGACTGGTTGTCGCTGGTCGTACCGGTCTTGGCCGCCGACGGAATTCGAAGTGCAGTGCCATTGGCGTAGCCGAAGCCGCCGGGCTGCTGGACGCCTCGGAGGATGTCGTTGATCTGG
Source organism: Aeromicrobium sp. (assembly GCA_039929755.1). Classification (GTDB taxonomy): domain Bacteria; phylum Actinomycetota; class Actinomycetes; order Propionibacteriales; family Nocardioidaceae; genus JACMOZ01. Next base: position 658 of record JBDSQP010000025.1, read on the forward strand.
GCGGCGTCCTCCGGGTCCATGATGCGGGTGCACTCGGGGTCGTACTTCTTGATGACCTTGCCGCTCTCGTCCTCGATTGAGGCGACCGGCAGTGGCTTGCAATACATGCCGCCCGAAGCCGCTGTCGCGTAGGCCGCGGCCATGTCGAGCGGGCTCACCGAGACGACGCCGAGGGTGAAGGAAGGGACCTGGTCCGAGACGTGCTTGACCGGATCGAATCGCACCTTGATACCCATGGACTCGGCCTCTTTGACGACTTCACACAAACCGGTGTCGCGCTCGAGCTGCGCGAAGTAGGTGTTAACCGAAAGCCGGGTGCCGGTATACATGTTCATCGTTCCCGACTTGGTCGAGTTGTTGACATCCCATGGGCCAGTGCCGCCGCCGTCGCAGTCGAAGTATGTGCCGGAAGGCATGACGAGGTGTCGCGGCGAACTGTAGGTCTTGCTCACGTCGATGGCCTTCTTGAGCGCGGCCGCGACCGTGAAGAACTTGAACGTAGATCCGGCCTGGAAGCCACCGGAGTCGCCATACTTCGTGGGCACGGTGAAGTTGATGAAGGACTGCCCCTTCTTTTTGTCACGGCCCATCGGCCGGGACTGCGCGAGTCCGCGGACCTTGCCGGTGCCGGGTTCGACCATCGCGAGGGCACCGATCGCGTTGTCTCTCGGGGCAACCGTCGCCTTGACCGCACTGTTGACGGCCTTCTGCATACGCACGTCGATATTGGACTTGATGGTGAGGCCGCCGCTCTCGAGCTTCTGCTGACGGTCCTGGACCGTGGCTCCGAGGTCGGGGTCTGCGAGGAGGAAACGGCGAATGTAGTCACAGGAGAACGCGCCGACCGAGGTCACGCAACCGTTGGGGTATTTGGTGATCTTGAGGTCGAGCGGACTGGCCATGAGCTTTTCGGCTTCGGCATCACTGATCTTTCCGAGCTTGGCCATCACTGCGAGCACCGTATTGCGGCGCTGGAGAGCTCGTTCGGGATAGATGCGCGGATCGAACTCAACCGGGTTCTTGACCAGACCCGCTACCGTCGCCGCCTGCTGGACGCTCAACTTGTCGGGACTCACAGAGAAGTAGTGGTAAGCCGCCGCGGAGATTCCGTAGGCACCGTCACCGAAGTAGGCGATGTTTAGGTAGCGCTCGAGAATCTCCTTTTTGGTGTGGGCCTTTTCGTAGGAGATCGCGTACTTGAGTTCGCGGATCTTGCGCGACGTGGATTTTTCCGTCGCCGCCCGGATCTGTTCCTTGGTCGTCGCTTGCTGGACGAGCGTCAGTTTGACGAGCTGTTGCGTGATCGATGAGCCGCCCTGGGTTTGGCCGGCCGAGGCGTTGTTGACGAGGGCGCGAAGCGTGCCCTTGAGGTCGAGTGCGCCGTGTTGGTAGAAGCGGTTGTCCTCTATCGAGAGGAGCGCGTTCTGCATGTTCGTCGAGATCTGAGACAGCGGAACGTCTTGCCGATTCTCTTTGTAGAAGTAGGCCAGAAGGTCGCCGTTGGAGGCCAGCAGGCGTGTTGTCTGAGGGTTTGGGGTCTGTCGCAACTCGAGCGGGAGGCTGATCGCTTCCTGACTCAGATTGTTGGCGGTGACGGCGACGAAAGTTGTGGCTGGGATGAGCAGTGCGGCGACCATGACGCCCGCGAGGCTGCTCAGGCGTGCCATTGAGCCGATGATCGAGGCCTTGCTCGCATGTTCATGCTCGGTTTGCACTCGTGTGCGGAGGCTGGAGCGCAGAGATTCCCAAGACATGCCGTCAAGCCTACGTGACCCGTTGGAAAACCCTTCTTGACGACGCCATATAGCCCGAAAGAACTAGTTGAAGATGGCTCGTCTTCGTCTTATCAGCATCCTCTCAGGTTCCTAGATTGAATACAGGTTTCACATCGGTCACTTAGACCACTCTCGGGGAGGGTGTAACACATGTCCTGGAATGAAAATTGGGCCGCGAGCGCCGCATGTAAAGGCGGCTCGGATGCCTTGTTCGTCCGTGGTGCAGAACAGAACCGTGCCAAGCAATTGTGTGCTTCGTGCATTGTGCGTGCTGAGTGCCTTGCCGAAGCTCTCGACAACCGCATCGAGTGGGGCGTCTGGGGCGGTATGACCGAACGCGAACGCCGAGCACTCCTGCGTCGCAAGCCCAACGTGACGGCTTGGCGCAAGGTGCTTTCTAACGCGTCCTAGGTCTTGGCAAGGCCAGGCTATTTGGCAAGGAATGTGCCGATGACTCGCAGGCCGTCGAGGTCATGCACGTCGCTGGCCAGTGCCGGCACGGACAAACTCGGCACCGATGGGTGCGCTGCCTTGAACCGTTTCTTGATCCGCGATTCGCGTGCTTCGACGGTGACGCGCTCGGCATGAACGGCCAGTAGTTCTGCTGTCTGCTGGTCGGTGGTGTTGCCGTTCAGGAGTTTGGCCGCTGACGCCTCGGCTTCGGCAGCGGTGATGCCCAGGACTTCCGAAACACTGACCCGGTTGACGACCAGGCCGGCCAGCGGCATGTTTTCACTTGCCAACCGTTCAACGAAATATGAAGCTTCGCGCATCGCATCGGGTTCTGGAGCGGCGACAACCAGGAACGCCGTATGAGGAGCCTGGAGCAAGGCGTACGTACTCTCGGCCCGCGCGCGGAAGCCACCGAACAGGGTGTCGAACGCCGCCACGAACGTCTGCACGTCGGTCAGCATCTGCGCGCCGAGGATCTTGTTGATCGCACCGGTGACGAGTCCGAACCCGGCGCTGAAGATTTTGGCCGGGCCCTTGGCCGGTGCCAGAAGCAGTTTGATGAATCGACCATCGAGCAAGGACGACAGCCGTTCCGGTGCGTCGAGGAAGTCGAGGGCGGATCGCGACGGTGGCGTGTCCACGACGATCAGGTCCCAACGCGCCGCGCTTCCTGCGACGGCGCCCGCCTCGGCGTGAAGCTGTCCGAGCTTTTCCATCGCCATGTATTCCTGTGTTCCCGCGAACGAGCTCGACAGGGCGACATAGAACGGATTGGTCAGGATGGCTTCGGCCTTTTCGGGGGTCGCGTGTGCCACGACGACCTCGTCGAAGGTGCGCTTCATGTCGAGCATCATCGCGTCGAGCGAGCCGCCGTTGGCGCCGGCGTCCTTGACCGGACGCGGGATGTTGTCGAGTGACGTGAGCCCCATCGCTTGCGCCAGCCGCCGGGCGGGATCGATCGTAAGCACGCATACTTTTCGGCCCTGTTCGGCTGCGCGCAGGGCGAGGGCCGCCGAAGTTGTCGTCTTGCCCACGCCGCCCGAACCACAACACACGATGATCTGTGTATTGGTGTCCGACAGCAGTGCGTCGATGTTGAGCGATCCGGAGGTCTGGCCGCCACCGATACGAATGGTCGGATGGGCGCCCTTGGAACGAGGTGTGGTCGAGGACTTTTTGCTCACAGGACATCCCCGGCCTTGAGTAGCTCTGCGAGTTCGAACAGGGCGCCGAGGTCGACCCCGTCGCTAAGGAATGGGAGTTCGGCGAGCCGTTTGGCTTCGCTGGTCAGTACGTCGCGCTGGCGATCCTGAAGG
>JBDSQP010000026.1:0-4718 GCA_039929755.1 Aeromicrobium sp.
TAGACGACGCCCCAGAGGTTGACGCCGAGAGCCCAATCCCAGTCTTCGAGAGGTATGTCGCCGATGGGAAGCCCGCCGACGCCGACGCCCGCGTTGTTGATGACGAGGGAGGTGGGCTCGCCGAACCATTCTTCCGCGGTTTCGGCGAGGCTCTCGACCTGCGAACGGTCCGACACGTCGCACGTCACGGCGAGCGCCTTGCCGCCCGCGGCGATGACGAGGTCGACGGTCTCGCGAGCGCGTCCTGCATCCAGGTCTGCACACACGATGTGACTGTTGCGGCGGGCGAGCTCAAGGGCGAAGGCGCGGCCGATCCCGCTTCCGGCTCCCGTTACTACCGCCCGCGCGTCGTACGATCGGCGACGGTTTTTTCCCAGTGCCCAGGCTGTCATCATGCCTCTCTCAATTCCGTGAGTTGCCCGGAGTCGCCGGGTGGGTCCTGGTCGAGGGCTTCTTCGAGAAAGGAAGCCGCGCGCCGTAGTGCCGGTCGAGCTTCGGGGATCAGCCGGGTAAGGGCTTGGAAGACATGCATCTGTTCCGGCCAGATCTCCAGCTCGCAGCGCCCGCCGGCGGCAAGGATGTCTTGAGCGAGTTGCCGGGCGTCGGCGGACAACATCTCGGCGCCGCCTGCCTGGATGAGGACTGGTGGCAAGGCGGGAGCATCCCGGATCGCCAGTCGCAGGCGATTGTGGGCCGGGTCGACGCCGCGGGTGTAGTGCTCGACCAACTGGCGGGCACGCATGGCCGAAACCATCGGGTCACGTCGGATGCGTTCCTGTTGCGCGGACAACGCGAAGGTCGCGTCATACAGAGGCGAAAACAATGCGAGCCCTCTGGGACCGGTCTGGCCTTGCCGGGCGAGTTCGAGCGCGAGATCGATCGCCATGTGCCCGCCCGCTGAGTCGCCCGCAACGAGGATGTTCGTGTGTCCCTGATCGAGCAACCAGCGGTACGCAGTTGCGGCGTCGTCCGCAGCGGTAGGGAACCGATGGCTCGGCGCGCGCCGGTAACGGCAGGTGTAGACGGGCAGATTGGCATAGGCCGACAGCCTCGAGGTGATGCCGCGGTGCGTTCGTGGGGAGCATGCGACGAAGGCGCTGCCATGCAGATAGAGCAGGACTGCGTCCTGACGCAGATGGTCGGTGGCGCGAACCCATTCACCCCTGACGCGGCCGGACGCAGCGTGCTGGTCGACTTGGCTGAATGTCGTCCCCGGTGGGGTCGACCCGAACGCGGCAAGTGAGGACGCGATGATCATCCGGGTCGCCAGCACTCCGGCGTGGTTCGCTGGGATGGCATTGCTCAGGGGGCGTATCGTCCTCGCGGTCACCGTCGCCACCGTCACAGCGCGTGCGTTTTCCTTCACAGGTTCTCATCTCGCTCCGTCATTCGATTACATTCTTAATGTAACATTGTTGAATGTAACAGTGTTGACTGTATTGTGTAACCCCCGACGCTGAATCAGCCGATCTCAGGAGCGAACGACTAATGCCGGACTATCGGATCGACGACCTGGCCCGGGCTGTGGGCGTCACGGTGCGCAATATCCGGGCCTACCAGGATCGTGGCTTGTTGTCCCCGCCTCGGATCCTCGGACGGGTGGGGATCTATTCCGATGCCCATGCCGCCAGGCTTCGACACATCAAGGCCCTCCTTCAGCGCGGCTACGCTTCGCCGCAAATCCACGAACTGTTCGGCGCCTGGGAACAGGGCAAGGACCTCGGAGCATTCATAGGGCTGGAGAAGGCGGTCAACGATCCCTGGAGCGACGAAGTTCCGGTCGCGTTGCCGACAGATGAGCTTCATGAACGCCTGAGTTCGGCGACCGAGGACTACTTCGATCGCTTTACCGCACTGGGGTGGATCAAACCGGCCGGCGTGTCGAGTGTCGTCGTGAGTCCCCGCCTGCTTGACGCATTCAAAGAAACGGTCGGCTTCGGTTTCAGCGAAGGTGAAATCGTCGAATTGTACGAATCAATCGTGCCGGAAATCGACAACGTCGCCCGCAGCATTGTGGACACGGCGGAGCATCACCTCATCGCGAAGCATGGTGCCGCGTGGGTGCCTTCGGACAAAGAAGCCCAAGAACTCGCGGCCATGCTGGTCAGGCTTCGCCAACTCACGGTGACGACAATTCAGGCAGCACTTGCCAAGGCGATGGAAAGCACGATGGAGGCGGCCGTGGCCAAACACCTCGAACGAATTGCAGTCCGGCGCAGTGAGGAGCCGATTCCAGATACGGGGTCGTAGGTCTCAACGTCCCTTGGTTAGGATGGTCCGGCAGTTACTGCACGCCCCTGTAGCTCAGTTGGTAGAGCGCCTCACTTGTAATGAGGATGTCGCGGGTTCGACTCCTGTCGGGGGCTCCAAAAGCGGCGCTGACCTGCGGTGATAGGAAACGGCGCTACGCAGAAAAGGACCCAGTTACACAGGTTGTTACACAACTTGTCCGGTTGCCTGTCTGATAGACCGACTTTGACGTCGAAACGGCGGTCGGAATCTGACCTGATGGCACCGCATTGGATGTCGGAGATTCCAACGCAGTTGTCAGGGCCATCCGGACCGCAAACTAGGACATTGGATTTGAATGACGGCCTCCTGGAGTGCTCACGGCTGACCGTTGCGAAACTCCCCGGGGGTCGAGCCAGTGCGTCGCTGGAAGTACGACGAGAAGTTGGAGGGATCGTCGAACCCCAATTGGGCCGCGACGTCCGCGATTGGTGCGTCACTGTGGCTGAGCAGGCGCCTAGCTTCAAGCACGACGCGTTCGTCGATGAGTTGTTTGGCGGTAAGGCCTGTGTGGGAACGCGCCAAACGGTTGAGTGTGCGCGCGGAGTAGCCGAGCCGCGCCGCGTACAAGGCCACCTGATGCCAACTGTCGAATCGTCGGTTGATCTCGTCACGGAACCACAAGTAGACCTCGTGACTGTGCGCCGGGCCAGTTGGAATGCCGATCGGTTGGGCGATGACGAGCTGGAGCAGGAGGGCAGCCAGGGCATGCTCAAGCGCGCTCGCACGCAGTTCAGTTTGTGGCGCGTCGGCATCCTGTCGACCGGAACGCAGCAAGAGGGTCCAGGCGGCATCGACCGGCGAATTGCGCAGGACATTGGCGCGCCAGTGAGAGGCCGAGGACATGTTCATGATGAGTTCCAGGGTGCGTGTGTCGATGGCATGTGGGGCGAACAGCACCACCTGCCCCTCGATGTCAGAAATTGCGCCCCATCGGTGGATCTGCCCCGCGCGTATCCAGAGCATGTCGCCGGGGACCAGGTGGTGGTCAGCGAAGTCGATCATGTGGGTCGCAAACCCGCTGTCGATTCGCATGAGTACGTCGAAATCGAGCCGCTGGGGGGTCAAGAACTCAGCTGGGCCGCCGCGCCTGCGCATCCTTTGCAGCGTCGTGATTTCGAGGGCTTTCGATTCTTCGGCCCGCGGTGTGAAATACACGGGGCGGATGAGGTCAGCGGGCACGTGTCCCATTATCACCTTCATGTGTACCCAGACGACCGTGAATTGAGAGCCTGGTGGGTCTATTTTTACAAGTGTTGACTAATCCGAACCCCTTCGAGAGGGCCACGCAATGACTGAACTCAGCTACACCGTCATCGACTCCGCACCCGAGTCACTCCACAAGACCAGCGTCCTGGTCACGGGCGACAGCGAGGCTGTCGTAGTCGATGCGGGCTTCACTCGGGCTGACGGTCACCGGATCGTGGCCGAGATCCTCGATTCGGGCAAGAAGTTGACGACCGTCATCATGACCGCCGGCGATCCCGATTTCTACTTCGGCGCCGAAGTGATCGCCGACGCGTTCCCCGACGCCGCCTTTGTCGCGCCGACCGACGTCATTGAGCACATCGCCCACAGTTACCAGGGCAAGCTTGCGGCATGGGCGCACCTGGGCGCTAACCTTCCGACCCGCCTGGTCGAGATCTCCGAGCTGACCACTGAAGCCTTGACGGTCGACGACACAGCGATCGAAGTGCGCCGCGGCAGCGAACTGCTGGGTGACCGTGCGTGGTACCTCTTCGAGCCCGTCTCGCGCTCCCTGATCGGGGGTGTCCTGCTGTTCGAGGGTCTGCACGTGTGGACTGCTGACACTGCAACACCGGAGCTGCGTTCCGAGTGGATCAAGGTGCTCGACGGCTATGAGGCATTGGCTCCGACATTTGTCGTGGCGGGACACCGGGTTGCGGGCGCGCCGACCGATCTGACGGCGATCATTCACACGCGAGACTACCTGCGCCGATTCGAGCAGATCGTGTCGGAGGCCGGGACGGCAGAGGACGCCAAGGGTGCGTTGCTGGCTGCTTATCCAGAGGCTGGCCTGATCATCGCCGCCGATCTCGGCACCAAAGTCGCCAAGGGTGAGATGACGTGGGGCTGAACATCGAGTCATCGCCCGCGGAGGTCGTACGACAGCAATACCTGGCTTCGGCCGCTGGCGACCTCAAGGCCCTGAGGGCGACATTGGCTCCTGACGTCGAGTGGACCGAGATGGCAGGCTTCCCGTTGGCGGGCACATACCGCACGCCCGAGGGGGTCACAAGCTCCGTTATGGAGAAACTGGGCGTTGAGTGGGACTCCTGGACGGCGCACGACGACACCTACGTCGTCGATGGAGAGGATGTCGTGGTCCTCGCCCGCTACACGGCCGTTCACGGACGCACCGGGAAGCCGCTAGCGGTTCGGGTGGCACACCACTTCGTTGTGCGCGG
>JBDSQP010000027.1:0-3321 GCA_039929755.1 Aeromicrobium sp.
CGTCTTCTTCGAAAGAAACGCTCGTCCCAGAGCAGATCCAATCCTCACGTAACTGTCACCGGTGGCAGCAACCCCATTGGCGCCCTTGGCCGCCTGCTGTGCCACGCCTTCGGCAAATTGGCGGCTCGTCGAATCGAGAAGCTTTGAGGTCAGCGCGACCTCGCCCGTCACAGTGGCGCCGCCGCCGGTCATCGCACTCTTGACGCCCTTTACCTGCGCGGCACGAGCACCCGGAAGTGTGAAGATGAGAACTGACTGTCCCCTGAGCTTGCCGTTGATGATCGACGTGCCGGTCTTCCTGGCGTACGCCGCATCGAAGCTCACGAGATCGCTCCGAGCAACTGAGGCAGACGGCGTCGAGTCGTTGCCGACAAGGTTCTTCGCGTTGTCCAGCGGCCCCGAGCCCAACGCAATACCAATCGCAAGCGCGAGAAATATCGCCGCGATCGAAACAAGGTGATAGCGGAAGGTGATCACGAAAAAAGCCCCTGGATCCAGTTGGAGAAGTCATCAAATTGATTGCCGAGCCAAGTGACCCAGGAGTCGCCGACGGGCGTGGCCGCGACGGCAACGCCGACTGCGACCACCGCAACAATCAGCAGCAGGAGGATCGGCCAGGTCTTCATACGATGGCGGTAGAACTCGGACACGGATTTGGCATCTACGAGCCGAGACCCCACGCGCAGCCGCGTGAGGAAAGTGCTGGACATGTCGGTCGGCCCTCGGTCGAGAAATTCGACGAGGGTCGTATGACCGCCCACAAGGATGATGACGGACGCGTCGTTGGTATCGGCAAGGATCAGTGCAAGATCTTCGTCCGAGCCGGAGGCGACGAAGGTCTGAGCATCGGCGCCCGCCTTTTCCAGGCGTTCAACGGCGGTGAGTTTGCCGGAAGCGCTCGTGATCACGACCTCTTTGCATTGCTTGAGGGCCCTGTCGGAAAGATTGTCCAGGGCCCCGACAACGAGATCCGGCACATATCCCGCATCGAGCAGAGCGTCGGCGCCCGGCCCCGCGCCGACGAGTACGACGTCGTGGTCCTTGATGTAGTCCTTGAGCCCTGCAAGGTCACCGGCATAGTCATATGTCTTGGACATCACTACGACTGGTCGCTGGCGGATCCGTGTACGCAACCGCGGGACACCTGCACCTTCCAGGAGCATTCCGTGTTCACGGCGAAGGTGTTCAGCCGAATTCGCCGCCAAAGATTCAAGTTGAGTGGAAAGTCCGCTTTGCGCCGTATTCAGCAGGGCTGAAATCTTTTCGTCATCGAGGTCCGTACCCGTCGCCACCAGGTCTTCGTTGCGGAAGACTTTGCCGCCCTCGAGTCGGATCTTGTCGCCATTCTTGACCTTCGTCAGGATTTCCGGACCGACCTTGTCGACGATCGAGATGCCGGCACAGGCGAGGACCTGCGGCCCGAGGTTGGGATAGCGGCCCGATGTGGAAGACGACACATTGACAACTGCTCGCACTCCGCGATCGACCAGGGCCTCGGCGTATGCGCGGTCGAGGTCGACGAAGTCGATGATGGCGATCTCACCGCTCTTGAGCTTGGGGCTCAATTGAACGTTGTCGCGCACCACTCGTGCCACGCCTACAACACCAGACACACTGTCGGACGAACTCTTTGCTCTGCTGAGAATTTTCATCGCGGCCTATCGTGCCATGCAAAATGGCTGAAACCGGGGACCTCGCTGACCTCTGCGCGTCTGGGTCAGGACTGTGCGCGAGCCAATTCAAGCAACTCTCGCGCATGAGCTTGCGCTGTGGCGGAGTCTTCCTGACCTGCAAGCATGCGAGCGAGCTCATCGACTCGAGCCTCACCTTCGAGGGCCACTACCGAGCTGCTGGTGACGAAGCCGTCGTCATCCTTCTGGACATGAAAGTGGTGATCTGCGAAAGCGGCAACTTGCGGCAAATGGGTCACAGCGAGAACCTGCGCGTGTTCGGCAAGGCGGGCCAGTCGCCGTCCGACCTCAACAGCGGCCTTGCCACCGATGCCGGCATCGACCTCGTCGAACACCAGAGTCGGCACCGTCTTGCGATCGACGAGTACGACTTCGAGAGCGAGCATGAGCCTTGAGAGCTCGCCACCGCTTGCCCCTTTGTTCAACGGGCGCGGTTGCATGCCGTTGTTCGCAGCGAAGAGGAACTCCACGTCATCAAGACCATGTGCAGTCATGGTGCTCTCGGCGCGCGGAGTCACCTGAACATCAAGGCGGGCGTGCGGCATCGAGAGCGCGTTGAGCTCCTCAGAAACCAGTTCACTCAGACGCACCGCAGCATTGGCTCGCAGAGCTGACATCCGAATGGCGAGGTCGAGAACTGCTGGGGCAAGTTTGGTTCGCTCATCGAGCAAAGACTGGATGCGGGAGTCGTCATTGCCAAGTTCGCCGAGCCGTGCCGCCGATTTTTCTTGCCAGGCAAACACATCATCCAAGGTGGGACCATATTTGCGCAGCAGGGCGGTCAACGCAGCGCGGCGCTCCTGGACGACCGAGAGTCTGGCTGGATCAAGTTCGACGCCCGAGGCGTATGCGTTGAGGTCGGCACCGACTTCGTCGAGCAGAATGGCCACTTCGTTGGCTCGAACTGCGAGATCGTCGAGTTCGGGGTCATGTCCGTGTACGTCGCCAAGCGCCCCGAGCCCCGCAGCGACCAGCGCTCGGGCGCCTTCGGTTTCCATATCGTCCCCTGCGAGAGCCCCATGCGCGCGCTGTGCAGCATTAACCAGCGCCTCGGCATGGGCCAATCTTCCTTCCTCGCTTACCAACGCGAGGTCTTCACCCGGAAGCGGTTCGACTGCTGAGATCTCGTCCAATCCATAGGTCAGGACGTCGAGTTCGCGTGCGCGTTCTTGGGCGTGCAGTCGGAGTTCATCGATGACGCGATCAATTTCGCGAAGACGCGAAAACTGCGGCGCGAACTCTTTACGTATCGCACCAAACTCCGCACCGGCGAACTGGTCCAGTGCCGAGCGTTGCTCTTGGGCGCGGAGGAGTCGGTGCTGGTCGGATTGTCCGTGCACGGCAACGAGTTCGTCGCTCACGGCCGAAAGCAACGTGGCGGGCACCCCCGATCCACCAATAAAAGCCCGGGAGCGGCCCTGTGCGGAGAGCACTCGGCCGAGCAGGACTTCGCCGTCCTCGATGACTCCCCCAGCTTCTAGCACCAACTCGTTGAGCTGGGATCCAGCCGGTATATCGACCGCTGCCTCGACGCGGGCCTGAGCGGAACCATGGCGTATCAAGCCAAGATCGGAGCGTTCGCCCCGAAGCAATCCGAGGGCCGTGACGACCATAGTCTTGCCTGCACCGG
>JBDSQP010000028.1:0-11666 GCA_039929755.1 Aeromicrobium sp.
CGAGCAAGACCGTGACATCACTGAGTCGGAACACCAGGTACTACTTCCGGGTCGCTGTCATCAAGATCGACTCGTTGGACCACTTGTCTCCATACAGTCCCAAGCCCTGTCCCAGCGCGAGGACCAACAGCTGAGGCTTTCCCTCTCGACACGACTCGGCGTGGGGTTCACACTTGGTGACTGAGGCTCGGCAAGTCGGCCCCATCCGGCTCCAGGACATTGCCTCAACAGGAGGACATATGCCTTCCGGGTTCCACGACGGCAGCCGGTCTCTGCAAGATCGCTTCGACACACGAGGCCTGGCCGACCGCATTGACGGACTTCTCGTCAGCGACACCATCAGCGAAGGTGACGCGACGTTCATCGAGGATCGCGACATGTTCTTCCTCGCGACGGCCGACGCCGAGGGACGACCGACGTGCTCGTACAAGGGCGGCGAGCCAGGCTTCGTCCGCGTGTTGGATCCGCACACGCTGGCCTTTCCCAACTACGACGGAAACGGTATGTACCTTTCCACCGGAAACGTTCTGGTCAACCCAGAGGTGGGGTTGCTGTTCATCGACTTTGAGCAAGGCAACCGGATGCGGCTGGAGGGCACCGCGAGCATTGACCTCGATGACCCTCTTCGGAGTGACTACCCGGAGGCCCAATTCGTCGTTCGGGTTCGCGCGCGAGTGGTCTACCCAAACTGTCCGCGGTACATCCACCGCTACGAACTCGTACGGCGGTCGCGGTTCGTGCCACGCAGCGACTGCCTGACGCCCGTGCCCGGGTGGAAGGGCTCCGACTGGGCGGCCGATGTGCTTCCCGCGAACGACCCGGCACGCGATCCCGGCGAACGCGAAGTGCTCGGACGATGAGTCTGGTCACTGTCGCCGCGGTGCAGGCGACACCTGTGTTCCTCGACCGCGAGGCGACCGCGGACAAAGTATGCGCTTTGGTCAAGGAAGCCGCGGGTCAAGGCGCGGAGTTGATCGTCTTTCCCGAGTCCTTCATCCCCGCCTATCCAGACTGGGTCTGGCGCACCCCGGCCTGGAATGACACCGCGTTCGTGAAGCGCTTCTACGCGAATGCGGTGGCTGTCCCCGGCGAGACCGTCGCGCGAATCGGGGAAGCTGCGGCGGAAGCGAATGCGTACGTCGTGCTCGGGGTGACCGAGATCGAAGGCGGCACCCTCTACAACACGCTTGTTTATCTGGGACCGGACGGACGGCTGTTGCAGCGGCACCGCAAGCTCATGCCCACTGGCGGGGAACGGACTGTATGGGGGACGGGTGACGGCTCCGAACTCGGTGTCGTGAACACACCGTTCGGCATCGTCGGGGGGTTGCTGTGCTGGGAAAACTACATGCCGCTGGCCCGGGCAGCGATCTATGCACAGCACTGTGACATCTACCTGGCTCCAACCTGGGACAACAGCAGCACCTGGGTGGCCACACTGCAACACATCGCCAAGGAGGGTCGGCAGTTCGTCATCGGCGTTGCGCCGCTGCTGCGCGGCTCCGACGTTCCCGAGGACCTGCGCGGGACGCTCTACGGACTTGAGGACGACTGGATGTCGCGCGGCCATACGACCATCGTGGCACCGGGCGGTGAGGTGATCGCGGGACCGGTCGTCGAGCGTGAGGAGATCGTCTACGCGGACCTTGACCTGGCCCTCGTGCACGAGCAGAGGCGAATGTTCGACCCCGTAGGTCATTACGCGCGACCCGACGTCTTCACACTTCACGTCGACACGCGCGCTAAGAGTTCAGTCGTCTTCGACGGGGAAGCGCCAGCCTGACGCGGCAGCCGAGAAGCGCGCGTCCCTCAACCGGCAGAAGAAACACCTCGTCCTTCGTTCCGACGCCCCGCAGAACGGCGGTAGGGTCCGTCCATGGCTACTGACTGGCGAACGGATCTTGTCGACCGAATTCGAGGACTGATCGTCGAGGCTGAGCCTGACGTCGTCGAGGAGGCCTTTGTCCAGTTGGTCCGCGAGGCTGTGGCGTTCAATCGCGCCTGATGTTCTCCAGCTGACGGATAACTATCAAAAAACGGGAGTGACGATGCCCAGTGTTGAGGAAATCGAGGAAGCCCAGCGAGCGACCTGGGCGAAATGCTCTGCAGGGTGGGAAAAATGGGACCAGGTCATCAGCGACCAGCTGGCCCCGGTCGGGGCAGCGATCATCGACAGTCTCGGCATCGCCGAAGATCATCAGCATCTCGACATTGCTGCTGGCTCGGGCGAGCCGGGTCTGACCATCGCTCAACTCGTGCCCAAGGGCCGCGTCGTACTCACCGACCTCGCGCCCGAAATGCTGGAGGTCGCCGCGCGACGAGCGGCGAGGCAGGGCATCACCAATATCGAGACGAAGACGTGCAGCGCCGATGATCTGCCGTTCGGCGACGCCACATTCGACAGCGTCTCGGTCCGTTTCGGCTACATGTTCTTCCCTGACATGGCCAAGGCCACCGCCGAGTTCGTACGTGTTCTCAAACCAGGCGGACGGCTCAGTTCGTCAGTATGGACGAGGCCCGAAGGAAACCCCTGGACGTCAATTCCCATGCAGGGGATCGCCGCTGAGACGCCATTGACGCCGCCCGAGCCGGGTGCACCGAGCATGTACCGATGCGCGGCGCCGGGCGACATCAGCGACATGTACGAAGCTGCAGGACTGCGCGACGTGGCCGACTGGGAGGTCGAGGTCGTCCTGACAACGGACTCGGCCGAGCAGTTCTGGGAGGTTGTCAGCGAACACGTCTCGTCCGCAGTTGTTGCTCTCGAACAGGTCGACGAGCCGACCCGAGAGCGGATCAGAGCCACCGTCATCGCCAACGTGCGTGCCTACGAAAGGGACGACAAGGTTAGAGTTCCCGGCGTCGCCCGCTGCATCGTGGGAACGAAGGCTCAGCCCACCAAAACGACGGCGCGGCGTCGACCGGTGTAGAGGACGGCAAGGACGCCAGCAATGCCGACGAAACAGACGATTGTGTAGAGCCCGCTGCCGATCGGGGTGCCGTCGCTGGTGATGCCGTCCTTGGCATCAAGGAATGCCGGGAGAGAAGCCAGCCACAACACGGCCATCACCGCAACGTAAGCGGCTGGGTAGATCCGCGCGAAGGGCGTCATCGGTTCAACTTCTTCAGAATCGCGGCGGCGCAGGTGCGTGACGAGCACCCACGCACCGGCCAGCCAGATCAACCCGAGCTCGATCCCCAGGACCCACGCTTGGGCAGTGACGTTGGGTGTCTTGCCGCCGAATACACCTGACGGGATCCCGGCCAGGCTCATCGCCGGCGGGCTCAGGACGCCGGCAAGCATGATGCGCCAGGCCAGCGACCATCCACGGCGCGGTCCACCGTCGGCAGCCTTTGATCCGACCAGTCGCACGACCAGGTAAGTCATCACGCCAAAGGAGACCGAAGCGAACAGCACCATGCTGTTCATCGGCACCGAGGCAAGTGCCGGATGGTTGACGTCCTGGTTGGCGCCGTTCCAGGCCCACCACTTCAGCTGCGGGCCGAGTTGGTCGAAGATCTCGTAGAAGATCTGGCAGACGAATGCGACCGCGATTGACCCCACTAGAGCGCCCCGGTGCCGGAAGATCCCGAGCACCCGTACAAGCTCGTATGCCAGCTGGGTCAACGCCGGATAGATGGCGATGATGTAGAGCGGGAGGCGGTCCCACATGAACTGCACCGTGAAGAGGTTGTGGGCGAAGATGAAGCCGAACTGCTTGTCCAGGCCAAACCATTCGGGGAAATACAGCGGCGGTTCGGTGACGAACAAATAGACCAAAGGCGCGAACCACAGCGCAAGGTTGATCGGGTCACCCTCGCGGAAGCGGCGTACGGCGTGCACAAGCGCGAAGACCGCGCCGGCGATGATCACGAGTTCGAGGACCGGCATCGTCCAGCTGGCCAGGTCGAACGGGTTGTGGACCGAGACGAACGGACTGACGTCGTGACAGTCGAACCCCAGGTTTCGGGTCACCTGTTCGGCCGCGGGCTCGCAGGTGGCGCTCGTCGAGATCATCTGATCTGAGCCAGTGCGGCGTCAGGCTCGGCGGCACCCAGCGTCCAGTCGGTACCCGGCGGCTCCAACTGCGAGTCGAAACCGAAAGGCAGTTTATGTCGACCGAACGCTGACTTCACCTTGAAACGGAGCAAACCATAGATGACACGGGGGTTCCGCATCATGGCGCCGATCGACTCATCGAGGTTGAAGACGCGGGCGAAATGCTCGTCGATGACGGCATCCTCGCGGGACGCACCGGTGATGACGTTAAACATCGGCCAGGTCATCGCCGCCAGAATCTTGCGCTGCCACGTCGGTACGGTCTCGGTGCCGGTCGCGCACTCGTAGCCACGATCACGAGCCATCGCCATGGCCCAGGCCACCTTGAGGTTATTGCGTTGCGCGACGAGAAGTCCCCTGAAGAATTTCTGGTCCAGCGTGGTCGTCGACTGCAGCGCGTCTCGGAGGATGAC
Source organism: Aeromicrobium sp. (assembly GCA_039929755.1). GTDB lineage: Bacteria > Actinomycetota > Actinomycetes > Propionibacteriales > Nocardioidaceae > JACMOZ01. The sequence continues at coordinate 4,474 of JBDSQP010000028.1, forward strand.
GGAGGAGGTTGCGGCGGCACTCATGCCCTGGCCGTAGAACGGGTTGAACCCACAGATCGCGTCGCCGATGAACACGATGCCTTCGGGCGCCGAGGGCAGCATGTCGTAGCGCCGCCACTTGTTGCCGGTCGAACGGGTCAGGTGCACCTCTGAGGTCGGCGCGCACGCCGCCATCGCTGCGGCGAACTGCGGTGTCCGCAGGCGGTCGGCCGAGGCGGAGAAGTCTTCGACTGTGCGTGGCATATCGATGCCCCACGACCCCATGCAGGCGATCGAGCGATTGCCTTCGATCGGGAAGAAGTTGACCAGGAACTCGTGCTCATCGGGGTGCTGGCCCTTGTCCTGGGTCGGCATGATCACCATGTGCTTCCACCACCAGGTGGGTGATTTCTCCTCGGGCTTCGGCAGGTCGTACCACCGCGACACGTACGTCACCTTGGCATCGAGTGTCTTAACCGGGACCTTGGGCCAGCCGGCAGCGACGAGCCAGTCGGACACCGACGAACCCCGACCGAGTGCGTCGACCACGAGGTCGGCGGCGACCTCCTCATCTCCTGCGGAGGACGAGAATCGCGCACCGGTGACGCGAGAGCCTTCGGTGATGATCCCGTTGGCCGACACGCCCTCGCGAATCGTGACGTTCGGGAGCTGTCGGACGCGGTCACGCAGCACCCGTTCGATCAGGATCCGTGAGCCGTAGACCATGTCGAGGGCGCCCTTCTTGCGGGGCCCCCACCCGTCCTCGTTGAGGTATGCCGTGTCCATCGACGCAATCAACGGCATACCGCCGGCCTTGATCAGATCTTCTTCAAACCCAGGGAACAGGGCATCGATCGATCGTCGCCCGGAGTTGAGCAGGAAGTGCGGGTGCTTGCTCTGCGGCACGCCGCGTCGGTGCTCGGCATCGGGTGGCAGCTCGTCACGCTCGAGGACGAGCACCTCGTCGAAGTACGGAGCGAGCGCGCCCGCGGCGGAGAGACCCGCCATGCTGCCGCCGAGAACTACTGCTGTACGGCCCAGGGCCATGCCTACTCCTTACGTTGTTGTGCGGTACGACCCCTGGTGGAACAACAGCGGGTCGATCGCATCGCCCTGTCCGAGGTCCTCGACCCGGCCGATGACCAGGTAGTGGTCGCCGGCCTCGTGCACGTCCTGGACCGAGCAGTCCACCCAACCGACTGTCCCTTCGAGACGCGGCATACCGCCGTCCGTCGTCTGCCAGGCGACTCCGTCGAACTTGTCCTCCGCCTGAGACGCGAATCCGTTCGACACCTCGGTCTGCTCAGCGGACAGGAAGTTGACGCAAAACCGCCGGGACTGGCGGATCGCCGCAAAGGCGCGTGAGTTCTTCATCGGCAGGAAGGCAACAAGTGGAGGGTCAAGCGAGACGCTGGTGAACGACTGACAGGTCATGCCGACCGGCGTACCTCGCAAGAGAGTCGTGACCACCGTGACCCCGCTGGCATACTGTCCGAGCACGTCGCGGTACTTCCGGGCAGCAGCTTGCGCGGCCTCGCCGTCGATGTGGACGACCTCGCCAGGACGCCACGCAAACATCTCATCGGTTCCACCCAAAAATGAATCGATCAGTTCGCGGGGCGGCCAAGATGCCGCGGCGTCCGGGTTCATGCCGTCGGGCACGCCTTCGTCGGTCATGGAATCCACGGCCTAACCCGACTGGCCGAAGGCATGGCCCCAGTAGGACACCGCAGTCGATTCCCGCGCCACCCAGCGCGTGTCTTCGACAGTCAGACCTTCGCAGCCGAACTCTATGTCGAAACCACCGGGTGACCGGACATAGAAGGACACCATCTCGTCGTTCATGTGCCGGCCGAGTGTGGCCGAGAGCGGGGCCTTGTGTTTGCGCACCCGTTCGAGGGCTCGGCCGACGTCGTCCAGTTTCTCCACCTCGAACATGATGTGTACGCAGCGACTGGGGTTGGGCATCGGCAGGAACGCCAGCGAGTGGTGACGCGGGTTCACTCCGAGGAAGCGGAGCCAGACCTTCGACCCCGGCTCCTTGCCCACGAACTCGCCGGGCATCGACATGGAGTCGCGAAGTCGGAAGCCAAGCACGTCGCGGTAGAAACGCAACGCCTCCACATCGTCGACGACGGGTATGACGACGTGTCCCATTCCCTGATCGCCAGTGACGAACTTGGCCGCGTACGGCGTGACAACCGGGCGCGACTCGTAGGTGATGCCGTGGAACAACTCGAAGACGTTGTCGAAAGGATCGACGAACCGGACCATCTCCTGGACCCGGCGTTCGGCCAGTTCCTCGGGCGTCCCCTCGGTGAAGTCGACCCCCGCCTTGGTCAGGTGCTCACGAGCCGCCTGCAGCGCGTTGTGGTCGGCGAGCTCCCAGCCGACACAGTCCAGCCGGTCCACGTCGGAGGGGAAGACGATCAAACGGCTCGAGACCTCGTCGATCCGGAAATACAGGTTTTCCTCGGTCGGACCACGGCCCTCTGCGAATCCGAGGACCTTGGTGCCGAAGTGTCGCCATGCGTTCAGGTCCGTGCTCGCGACGCGCGCGTAGCCCATCGATTTGATGTCGATCATGACGTCTCCGGTCGCTCAACGTGTCGTGCCAGGTATGCCGTGCAGATCTCGCGGAACTCATCGGCCGCCTCGATCTGGGCCCAGTGCCCGCAGTTCGGGAAGACATGCAGCGAAGCCTTGGGAATCATCTTCAGTGCCACGAAGGCACCATCCAGAGGATTGACCCGGTCCTCGCGTCCCCACGTAAGAAGTGTCGGGCGGCGCAGCTTGTGGGCATCCCGCCAGACCAGGCCGTCCTCGTAGCTGTCGGGGTTCCAGAACGACATACCCATCGACAGCATCGCCTCTTGCGCGCCAGGTGCTGTCGCGTCGGCAAACCGCTCATCGACCAGCTCGTCGGTGACGAGGTCCTGGTTGACCACCATCGTGGAGATGAACGCTCGCAGCGACTCCTTCGTCGGTGCGGCACCGAACTCCATGAGCCGCTTGACGCCCTCGGTCGGGTCGGCGTGGAACAGGCTCAGGTTCAACCCGCCCGGCCCCATCAGGACCAGACGCCCGATCCGCTCCGGATAGAGGAGGGCGAACCGTGCCGCCGTGCCGCCGCCCAGGCTGTTGCCGAGCAGGTGGATGCGGCCTATGCCCAGCTCGTCGAGCAGGTCTTTGACCGCCTCGGCGGCGAAGCGAAAGTAGTTGCCGACCACGGCAGGCTTGTCGCTCTGCCCGAATCCGGGCTGGTCCACCAGCAGGGTGCGGAAGTTCTCGGCGAAGCCCGGCAGAGCGGCACCGAAGTTCGACCACGCCGATGCACCTGGTCCGCCGCCGTGCAGCATGACCAGCGGCAGACCGCCACCGACCGCGGTCGGCTCACCGGCCTCGTAGTAGTTGAGAGTCAGGTCGCCGGCCTTCGCAGATCGGCGAGTGGACTCACGATCCAATGCCTCTGAGGAGCGGCGAGCCATCAGTACATTCCCGGGTCGACCTTGTGCCCGAACTCAGCCATTCCGTACATCTGCAATGCACGCTCCGGGTCGTTGGCTGCGTGCACGCGACCGGCATGGGCATCGCGCCAGGCTCGCTGCAGATAGGTGCCGTTGGCAAGCGCTCGGCCGCCGGAGGATTCAAAGAGGACGTCGATCGCGTCGATTGCACGCTGGGTGCCCAGCACTTGGTCGCGGCGGACCTTGAGGCGCAGCGAGATCGGGATCTTCTCGCCCTTGGCGACCAGCGCCTGCTCCTGGCGGATGTTGGCCATACACAGTTCCCATGCGGCGTCGATCTCGCTCGAGGCTCGCGCAATACGTACGGCCGCGAAGGGATCTGACGACGCCTTCTCACCAAGATAGGCTGCGCGGACTCGCTGCTGTTGCTGCTCGACGTGCTCGGTATATGCGCCGCGCGCCATGCCGACGATCGGTGCAGTGATCGTCGTGGTGAAGAGCGAGTGGAACGGCAGCTTGTAGAGGTCGCTGGTGTTCTGCTCCTGTCCCGGGCCGAAGCAGCGGCCCGTGTCCCCCATCGACAGGGTGAACTCCTCAGGGATGAACGTTTCCTCGACCACGATGTCGTTGGAGCCGGTGCCGGAAAGGCCGACCACGTTCCACACATCGATGACTTCGTACTTCTCACGCGGCACGAGGAAGGTCTTGAAATCGATGATCTGGCCCTCTGCGTTGGAAACCAGACCGCCCAGCAGCACCCAGGTCGCATGCGCCGAGCCCGACGAAAAGCTCCAGCGCCCCTGCAGCATGTAGCCGCCCTCGGCGACGACAGCCTTGCCGGTGGGGGCGTACGACGAGCTCAGCCGTGTGGAGGTGTCTTCTCCCCATACAGCCTGTTGCGCGGTGTCGTGGAACAGCGCCACCTGCCACGGATGGACGCCGAGCACCGAGGAGATCCAGCCGGTCGAGCCACATGCGGACGCGATCAGGCTGACGGCGGTGTAGAAGTCGAGCGGATCGGACTCCAGCCCGTCGAAGCGTCGGGGCTGCAGTAGTCGGAAGAACCCGGTCTCCTCCAGTTCCTTGACCGACGCGTCAGGTACTTGCCGCAGTCGCTCGGTCTCGTCCGCGCGTTCGCGCAAGGCGGGAAGGAGGTCTCGTACACCGTCCAGTACAACCTGGGTCATCACAGCTCCTTGAAAGTCCGTGCACCAATACTAGAACACGTTCTAGTTAGAAGTCCACCAACGCCCCAAAGAGGCGTGAGCGAACCTATGGCGCGACGCCACCGAAGGCAGCGGCCTCCCCGTACTGCTTGTAGAGAGCCATCTCCGACGCGTACGCCGGCGCACAGCGATGGGAAAAGAATGTCGAAGCCTGGGCATCGGGAAGGATGCTGCCGAAGCCCAGAAGACGATCGCCCACGACCGCACCGCCACTGAAGTGGTGTAGTCGCGCGAGCAGCGTGGAGCGCTCACCCAGGGTCGCCTTTTTCCAGTCGCTACAGGTGTAGAGGCCTAGTGCGCGACGAGCCGTTTGCGGCGCGACGTTTACCGATCCCGAGTGCTGGAAAGGCAGCCACGAGGGCTTCGTCTGCCCCATGAACGGTTTACAGACGCTGCGTACCGGTCCGGCGGCACAGTAGGCCAGGAAGGCGTTGGTGCGAGTCGTGTCCGCTTTGCTGGTCGTGCTTGTGCTGGTCGTGCTTGTGCTGGCGGTTCCCGGTGTCGGCGGGGACTTGGTCCAGCTGCACAAAGTCGAGTTGCCGTTCGGATAACCCGAGACCTCGAACCCCACAAAGCAGGCCACGAGTTCTGCCTCGTTCACCAGGTCGCCCGTGCCCACGCTCGAGGCCGGGTCCGTGCCGTTCTTGCAGTTGGGAAGCGACGAGGGTGAAGTCGTTGCCGGCTTCCCGTTCGCGCCGGTATTGCCCCACCAGCAGTTGCCGGTGTTGCCGGGGAACGAGTCCCACCAGAAGTCTTTGCCGTTGGGCTTGGCGCTGCCATCGGGCGCAACGCCCATCACATTGGCCGTGAAACTGTTGCGGTAAGAGGTCGAGACTTTCGTCGGCTCGCATCCGGGCACCGGTGTCGTGGACCCAATCACCGGGCCGCAGACCATGGCATCAGGGGCAGAGAACAGCATCGCGCCGCGACGGTGGTTGTCCCAGAAGTGATTCTTACGCACGACGTTGTCGTTGCCGCCGGCAATCCACATACCCGTGCCGACCGGAGCCGCGACGAACGGTTTGACGTCCGAGCCAGCGACGTACGGGTTGAAGTTGTTGGAGTAGAAGTTGTTTTCCTCAATCAAGTCGCCCTGTTGCGGGAATCCTGGATGCCCCGGAGCCGTGAACACGTCAGTCGTGAAGCCCAGAGCGTTGTCATAGAAGTTGTTGTGATTGAGATGTGTTCCGTTGCCGTTGGTCCCTGAATAGCCACTGTTGTTGTGATGGCTGTCGCAGAGGCGGATCTCCTGGCTGTAGCGGAAGGTCGGGTAGTACTTCGTGTCGCGCCCGGCCGACGTCTTGGCGCCCGCGCCGGGATAGAGACCCGAGTCGCCATTGCCTGCGGCCTCGCAGTTCTGCATCAGTCCGTGATCCTCAACGAATGTCAGCACGCCGTAGGCGCCGCCATAGAAAGTTTTGAACTGGTCGAGGAGATAACCGTCGGACTCCATGACGTAGATGTCGTGCTCAGTCGCGTGGCGCACGGTGACCTTGCGAAGCACGAAACCGTCGGCCTGATCGGCGTACACTCCCACGTCTTTCTTGTGGCCGATCGCCGAGGGCCCGCCGTTCCCCGCGGCAGCATCGCCGGCCTCGATGATCACGTCGTCGGCACTCACGCCAGAGCCTTCGATCTGCAGATTGCATCGGATACATTTGCCGACGTTAGGGATCCCGTGGCGGTCCACCGGTGCGGGAGAAGGGTCCTCGCCGGGTCCGACGCCTCGGCCGATCACGGCAACGAGGTTGGCGTCGTTGGGGCAGTTCACCTGGTATGCATGCGACAGCGCGCCGGGGTCTCCCGAGTCGGACTTGACCTTGTATTTGTCGCAGGCCGCGTCGAAGGTCGGCTTTGCCCGTGAGGTCGGCTCGGTATACAGCCCGGGCATGATCACCACGCGGTCATTGTTGTGAGAAGCGGTCACCGCCGCCTGGATCTCGTGATACCCACAGAGTTTGAAGAGCGCCTCGTTGGTCTTCAGTAGCGAGTCGCCGGAGCTCTGGCTGAAAGTACGGTGGTCGGTCGGACGAATGTCGTAGCCCGATTTGCGCGCCTTCGCTATCGCGGCCTTGACGCGTGTGAGCGAATCGGACTTACAGACAACGCGGGTGTTGCCGGGGAGTGACTTGTCCAACGATGATGACAGTGTCCGGGCGGTGGGAACCTTGCCACCAGCACACGGCGTCACGGAGCAGTCCGCTGCGGGGTTCGGCCAATAGGACGGGCGCTCGACGTGCGCGTTCGCTGCGGAGGTCGAGAGAACAAAGTAGAGGCACATAGCGCCGCAGATCGTCCAAAACTTGGTCAGCGCGGTCATACGTGCTCCTCTGTCGATTCTGGTTCCACAACGAATTGGCGATGTTTTGGTTACGGCCATATCTAGAACGAGTTCTAGATAGTGTCGCTTGCATGAGCGTCGGGAGGTTCAGCAAGACGGAGTCTTTGGTGCGCGTTGCCGTCTCCTACCTACTGGCCATTGGCGCCGGCGCTGCATGGTTCGCCTGGGGACCGGAGACCG